>NZ_JBHWGD010000002.1:0-10343 GCF_042733235.1 Kitasatospora sp. NPDC059722 | reverse complement strand
CGCCGGGCGCCCGGGCGGGGGGGGCCCCGGGGGGGGGGGGGGTCCTGGGGGGGGTGTTCGCGGCCGTGCCCCCCGCGGCGGCGCGGGCCCCCCGGGGGGGCCCCCCCACGGCCAAGGACCTCTGCTCCCTGCCCAGGGCGGCGTGATAACCGCAGACGGACGAAGCGCCCTGCCTCCGGTCCGGAGGCAGGGCGCTCAACGAAGCTAGTTCGCGCCGAAGAAGGCGTCCAGGATCCGCTGCGCCGCCAGGCCCGCCGGCAGCGTTCCGGCTCGTACCTGGGACTCCAGGTCGGGGGCCAGGCGTCGAACCTCGGGGTGCTCGTGCAGCCGGGCGTAGAGCTGGTCGTGGACCATCGTCCACGTCCATTCCACCTGCTGGTCGCGGCGCTTCGCGGCCAGCGCGCCCGTCGCGTCCAGCACCTTGCGGTGCTGCTGCAGGCGCTCCCACAGCACGTCGAGGCCCAGGCCCTCGCGGCCGCTGCAGGTCAGTACCGGTGGCGACCATGCCGCGTCCGGTGCCTGCAACAGCCGTAGGGCGCCCGCGAGTTCGCGGGCCGCGCCCTTGGCGTCCGTCTCGTGGGGGCCGTCCGCCTTGTTGACGGCGATGACGTCCGCCAGTTCCAGGACGCCCTTCTTGATGCCCTGGAGCTGGTCGCCGGTCCGGGCCAGGCTGAGCAGCAGGAAGGTGTCGACCATCCCGGCCACCGCCGTCTCGGACTGGCCGACGCCCACCGTCTCCACGAGCACGACGTCGTACCCGGCCGCCTCCATGACCACCATTGACTCCCGGGTGGCCTTGGCGACGCCGCCGAGCGTGCCCGAGGTGGGGGAGGGGCGGACGAAGGCGGCGGGATCCACCGCCAGGCGCTCCATCCTGGTCTTGTCGCCCAGGATGGAGCCGCCGGTCCGGCTGGAGGTCGGGTCGACGGCGAGCACCGCGACCCGGTGGCCCGCCGCCGTCAGCATCGTGCCGAAGGAGTCGATGAAGGTCGACTTGCCGACACCGGGTACACCGGTGATGCCGACCCGGACCGCGCCGCCCGCGTGCGGGAGCAGCCGCTGGAGCAGCTGCTGGGCCAGCACCCGGTGGTCGGGCCGGGTCGATTCGACGAGCGTGACGGCCCGCGCGATCCACGCGCGCGAGCCGTCGAGGACGCCCGTGACGTAGCTGTCGAGGTCGATCGTCCGCGGAGGCATGGAGGTTCAGCGGCTCACAGCTCGTGGCCGAGGTCGGCCGCCAGGGACTTCAGCAGGTCGTACGCCGCGTCCGGGATGACGGTGCCGGGCGGGAAGACCGCCGCCGCGCCGGCCTCGTACAGGGCGTCGAAGTCCTGCGGCGGGATGACGCCGCCGACGACGATGGTGATGTCCTCCCGCCCGGCCTCGGCGAGCGCGGTGCGCAGCGCGGGCACCAGGGTGAGGTGTCCGGCGGCGAGCGACGAGACGCCGACGATGTGGACGTCGGCCTCGACGGCCTGGCGGGCCACCTCGTCCGGGGTCTGGAACAGCGGGCCGACGTCGACGGTGAAGCCGAGGTCGGCGAAGGCGGTGGCGATGACCTTCTGGCCGCGGTCGTGGCCGTCCTGGCCCATCTTGGCGACGAGGATGCGCGGGCGGCGGCCCTCGGCCTCCTCGAAGCGCTCGACGAGGTCCCGGGTGCGCTGGAGGGGGGCCGACTGGCCGGCTTCGTCTCGGTACACACCGGAGATGGTACGGATCTGGCCGGAGTGGCGGCCGTACACCTTTTCCAGGGCGTCCGAGATCTCGCCGACGGTGGCCTTGGCGCGGGCCGCGTTGACAGCGAGGTGCAGCAGGTTGCCGTCGAGGGAGCCGCCGCGCTGGGGGCCGGCCTCGGCGGCGCGGGTCAGCGCGTGCAGCGCGTCCTGCGTCAGGGCCTCGTCGCGCTCCGCGCGCAGGCGGCGCAGCTTCTCGATCTGGCGGGCGCGGACCGAGGAGTTGTCGACCTTGAGCACGTCGATCTGCTCGTCGCTCTCCACCCGGTACTTGTTGACGCCGATGACCGGCTGGCGGCCGGAGTCGATGCGCGCCTGGGTGCGGGCGGCGGCCTCCTCGACGCGCAGCTTGGGGATGCCGGCGTCGATGGCCTTGGCCATGCCGCCGGCGGCCTCGACCTCCTGGATGTGCTGCCAGGCGCGGACGGCGAGGTCGTGGGTGAGCTTCTCGACGTAGGCGGAGCCGCCCCACGGGTCGATGACGCGGCAGGTGCCGGACTCCTGCTGGAGCAGCAGCTGGGTGTTGCGGGCGATGCGGGCCGAGAAGTCGGTGGGCAGCGCGAGCGCCTCGTCGAGGGCGTTGGTGTGCAGCGACTGGGTGTGGCCCTGGGTGGCGGCCATCGCCTCGACGCAGGTACGGGTGACGTTGTTGAACACGTCCTGCGCGGTGAGGGACCAGCCGGAGGTCTGCGAATGGGTGCGCAGCGACAGCGACTTGGCGTTCTTCGGGTCGAACTGCTTGACCAGCTTGGCCCACAGGAGGCGGGCCGCGCGCAGCTTGGCGACCTCCATGAAGAAGTTCATGCCGATCGCCCAGAAGAAGGACAGCCGCGGCGCGAAGGCGTCGACGTCCAGGCCCACGTCGAGGCCCGCGCGCAGGTACTCGACGCCGTCGGCGAGGGTGTAGGCGAGCTCCAGGTCGGCGGTGGCCCCGGCCTCCTGGATGTGGTAGCCGGAGATGGAGATCGAGTTGTACCGGGGCATCTTCTGCGAGGTGTACGCGAAGATGTCCGAGATGATCCGCATCGACGGCTGCGGCGGGTAGATGTAGGTGTTGCGGACCATGAACTCCTTGAGGATGTCGTTCTGGATGGTCCCCGCCAGCTTCTCCGGCGGCACCCCCTGCTCCTCGGCCGCGACGATGTAGAGCGCGAGCACCGGCAGCACGGCGCCGTTCATGGTCATCGACACGGACATCTTGTCCAGCGGGATGCCGTCGAACAGCTGGCGCATGTCGTAGATGGAGTCGATGGCGACGCCCGCCATGCCGACGTCGCCGGTGACGCGCGGGTGGTCGCTGTCGTAGCCGCGGTGGGTCGGCAGGTCGAAGGCGACCGAGAGGCCCTTCTGGCCGGCCGCGAGGTTGCGGCGGTAGAAGGCGTTGGACTCCTCGGCGGTGGAGAAGCCCGCGTACTGGCGGACGGTCCACGGCTGGTTGACGTACATGGTCGGGTAGGGCCCGCGCAGGTACGGGGCGATGCCCGGGTAGGTGTCGAGGAAGTCCAGGCCGGCGAGGTCGTCGGCGGTGTACAGCGGCTTGACGCCGATGCCCTCGGGGGTGTCCCAGACGAGCTCGTCGACGTCCTTGCCGGTGGTCCGCCGCCAGGCGGAGCGCCACTGCTCGGGGGTGACGTCGCGGGCGGCGCCGCCGTCCAGCCCGATTCCGGTGAAGTCGGGGATCATCGGGCCACTCCGATCAGGTCCAGCAGGGAGGTCAGGGCGGCGACCGCGTCTCCGCCCGCGTGGATGAACTCGTCCACTCCGGCGGGTACTTCGGTGAGCCGTCCGGCGAGCAGCACGCGCCGGGCGCCGGCCTCCTTGAGGGCGCCGGCGACGGCCGCGGCGTGCTCGCCGTACAGGGCGTCGCTGGAGCAGAGGCAGGCGACGGTGGCGCCGGAGGCCCGGAAGGCCTCGGCGAACGCGGCCGGGTCGGCGGACTCCAGGGAGACGGTCGCGATCCCGCCCGCCTGGAACAGGTTGGCGGCGAAGGTGGTGCGCGCGGTGTGCGCGGCGGCGGTGCCGATCGACGCCAGGAACAGCTTCGGCCGTTCGCCGTCGGCCGCGAGGAAGGCGTCCGAGCGGTCCCGCAGGGCCTCGTACGCCTCGGCGCGCCGCACCTGCGGCAGCCCGCCGCCGGGCGCGGCCGGGGCCGGCTCGCGGACCAGCGGGTGCTCGTCCAGGTGCGGGAACTCGCTGACACCGGTCACGGGTTCGCGCCGCTTGGCGAGCTTCGCGGAGCGCTCCGCCCAGGTCGCGGCGATCCGCTCGCCGACCAGGCCGGACTCCAGCGCGGCCCGCTGGCCGCCGGCCCGCTCGATCTCCTGGAACCAGGCCCAGGCGGCGTGCGCGAGCTCCTCGCTCAGCTGCTCGACGTACCAGGAGCCGCCGGCCGGGTCGATCACCCGGGCCAGGTGGGACTCCTCCAGCAGGATCGACTGGGTGTTGCGGGCGATCCGGCGCGCGAACGCGTCGGGCAGGCCGAGCGCGGTGTCGAAGGGCAGCACGGTCACGGCGTCGGCGCCGCCGACCCCGGCGGCGAGGCAGGCGACGGTGGTGCGCAGCATGTTCACCCACGGGTCGCGCGCGGTCATCATGACCCGGGACGTGACGGCGTGCTGGCGCTGCGCGGAGGCCTCGGCGGACGCGCCGGACACCTCGGCGACGCGGGCCCACAGGCGGCGCGCGGCACGGAACTTGGCGATCGTCAGGAACTGGTCGCCGTCGGCCGCGTAGCGGAACTCCAGCTGGCCGAGTGCGGCGTCCACCGGGAGCCCGGCGGCGGTCAGGGCACGCAGGTAGGCGACGCCGGTGGCGAGCGAGCAGCCCAGCTCCTGGGCGGGCGAGGCGCCGGCCTCGTGGTACGGCAGGGCGTCGACCGTGAGGGCGCGGACGCCGGGGTAGTCGGCGGCGCAGCGGGCGGCGAGCGCGGCGGCGTCGGCGAGCAGGGCGTCGGTGCGGGCGGTGTCGCCGGTTCTGGCCTGGAGGCCGAGCGGGTCGGCGCCGAGGTTGCCGGCGGCGGCACCGGGGGAGACCTCGCGCTCCTCGTACAGCTTGAACAACTGCTCGGCGGCGTCGGCGAATTCGGCTCCGGCGTCGAGGGCGACGGCGGCCAGGTCCAGGTAGACGCCGGTCAGCGCCTCGGGCAGCGCGGTGATCGGCAGGCCGCCCCCGCCGAGCTCCAGCCAGAGCGAGCCGACGCCGTTCTCCAGGTCCGCGAGGACCGCCTCGTTGGTCCGGCGCCGGTCCGGGTCGGCGTGCCGCTGGCGGACGTCCCACCCGGCGACGGCCGAACCCTGCGGGCGACCGCCGCGCACGAACGGCGCGAAGCCGGGGTAGCCGGCCTCGGCGCCGGTGTCCTCGGCGGTGTACAGGGGGCGGGCGCTCAGGCCGTCCTGGAGGCGGGTGGCGAGCGCCTGTTCGGCGGCGGGGGCGTCCTCGGGCTGCGCACCGGACTTGCGCAGCACGCCCTCGACGAGCCGCTGCCACTGCTCACGGTGCGCTGCCGGGAACTCGGCGGCGAGGGGGAGCCCTTCGGGCGGGACCTTCATGACCGCAGGTTAGCGCCCGTTCGCGCGGGCACAGGAGGGCCGGTGGATGTGACCTTTCCCTCGATTTAGCCACACTTCAGCACTCCGGGTGACGCCGAGTGCCAGCCGGGGCGTCGAGGGGGCCGGGCGGTCGGGCGGACGGTTGAACGAAAGCGGCGGCCGCGGTCGTTCCAAGAAGGAGAAGTGACAACGGGATTGTGGAACCTCGGCGCCCATCTATTAAGTTACTTCGAAGAAGGCGGGTGGGGCTGACATCCCCCGTGCGATCCCACCCGCCTTCGCTCCGCCGTGCCCTGTTCCGCCCCGCTCCGCCCTGCCTCCGTCCCCCGAAGGAGCCCACCGCCATGGGAAAGCGCCGCAAGCCCAGCCCCCCGAGCCGGGCGCGCCTCGCCGTCCTCACCACGGCCGTGGCCGGCGGCGCGGTGCTCGCCGCCGGGACCGCCCACGCCGAGCCGACGCCCACGCTCGCCTCCGTCAAGGAACAGGTGGACAAGCTCAACGAGGAGGCTGAGCAGTCCATCGAGCGCTACAACGGCTTCCAGGCCAAGCAGCAGTCGCTCCAGGCGGACGCGAACCGGATCCAGGACAAGGTCGCCCGCGGCCAGGAGGCGATGAACGAGCTGCGCACCCGGCTCGGCGCGGTGGCGGGCGAGCAGTACCGCACCAACGGCATCGACCCGGGCATCCAGCTGATGCTCGACTCCGACCCGGCCGGCTACCTGGAGCGCGCCGCCGCGCAGAACCAGGTCGTCGAGGGCCAGACCGCACTGCTCAAGCAGGCCCGCGACGAGCAGCGCCGGCTCGACCAGGACCGCGCCGAGGCCGCCGCCATGCTCACCCAGCTCGACAGCGTGGGCGCGTCGCTGGGCGAGGAGAAGAAGCAGGTCCAGAGCCGGCTCGCGCAGGCCCAGGCGTTGCTCAACAAGCTGAGCGCCGAAGACCGGGCCAGGATCAACGCCCAGGAGTCCGCCGAGAAGGCGAAGGCCGCCGCCCAGCAGGCCGCCGCGGCGGACCGGGCCTCCCGCTCGGCCGGCCGGCCCGCCGCGGGGCCCGGCGCGGACGCCACCCTGCCGAGCCCGAGTGCGAGCGGCCGCGCCGCCGACATCATCAAGTTCGCCACCGCCCAGCTCGGCAAGCCCTACGAATGGGGCTCGACCGGGCCGAACACCTGGGACTGCTCCGGCCTGACCGGCGCCGCCTACCGCGCGGCCGACGTCAAGCTCCCCCGGATGTCGCAGGACCAGTGGAACGCCGGCACGCGCATCGCCCGCGGCGACCTCCAGCCCGGCGACCTCGTCTTCTTCTACGAGGACATCCACCACGTCGGCATCTACATAGGCGACGGCAAGATGATCCACTCCCCGCGCACCGGCAAGAACGTGGAGGTCCTCCCGATCTCCGTCATGCCGTACATGGGCGCCGTCCGCCCCGCCTGACGGGCACCGCCCGCGGCACGGCGACGAAGCACGGCTCACGTCGACGAAGGAGGAGGGCCCGGTCGTTCCGCACGGAACGACCGGGCCCGCTCCCGTGGGTCAGTTGGCGATGATCTGGAGCGTCCCGTTGCTCCCGATGCTGCCGGTCAGGTACAGGGTGTGGCCGTCGGGGCCGACGGCGAGGCCGTCGAGCTGGTCCTCGTCGGGGGAGACGGTCTCGGCCGCGACCAGGCTGCCGGAGGCGGTGTCGACGGAGAGCACCGACGGGCCGTTGCTGTAGTCGGCCTTCGTCAGGTAGAGGCGGGTGCCGTCCGGGCTGATCTGCGGGTCGCCCAGGTCGGCGAAGCCGTTGACCAGGGTGAGGTGGCGGGTGACGGTGTCGCCGGCCGGGTCGATCACGTCGGCCTGGCCGCCCTTGTAGCCGGAGGCCACCGCGAACAGGCGGGTGCCGTCCGGGGTGAAGACCGGGTGGTAGTCGAGCGCCCCGGCGGTGCCGCCGACGGTGCCGACCAGGGTGGGCGCGGTGCCCGCCGTGCCGACGTGGAAGACGCCGGCGTCGCCGCCGACGTACAGGTCGTGCCCGCCCGGCCGGAACGCGGCGGTGCCGGTGAAGCTGGTGGGCACCTGCACGGAGCCGGTGAAGGCGTGCTGGGCGGTGGAGAACGCGACCACCCGGCCCTGGCCGTACTGGCGGTAGGCGGTGGGCCCGTTCTGGACGACGTAGGCGGTGGCGCCGTCGGGGCTCACGGTGAGGCCGGTGAGCAGGCCCGGGTTCCAGCCGGCCTGGCGCGGCTGGTCGGGCAGCGCGGTGGTGGTGAGCACGGTCAGCGTGGCGGTGTCGAGCACCACGAGCTGCTGCCCGTTCGCGACGTACAGGCGGGTGCCGTCCGCGGACAGCGCGGCGACCAGGCCGAGCTGGGCGGTGTCGAGGGTGGCCTGCCGGGTGACGGCGTCGCTCTGGGTGTCGACCGCCTTGACCTGGACGGTGTTGCCCGTCCCGCTCACCACGACGTACGCCGTGGTGCCGTCGGGGCTGACGAGCGGCTGGGCCTGGTTGTGGCCGACGGTGATGATGCCCTCGGTGCCGGAGACCGGGGCGGCGGCGCTCTGGTCCGCGGCCTGGGCGGCGGTGCCGGTGAGCGCCAGGACGGCGGCGGCAGCGGCGGCCACGGCGGTCGCGCGGGTGTACGTGCTGATCGAACGCATGGAAGTCTTCGCGGTCATCGCGGTTGTCGATCCCCCTTTGGCGCACCGCACGGTGCGGTGCCGGGGCAGGCTAACCGATCTTCCTGAGAGTCTGATGGACGGTCAATGACCGGAACGAGTCAGCCCCGCTCACGGATGTGGCGCGCAGGCCAACAGGTAGGGGAGCAGCGGGATCGCCACCACCCCGGCCCACCACGCCGCTCGGCGCCGTCGCCGGCCACCCCCGGGGCGCGCCAGCCGCCGCACCCGGGTGAGCACCCCGGTGGCCGCGACCCCGAGGGAGCCGCCCGGGGGTGCCGGGGAGGTGGCCAGGGCGCAGAGCGCGGAGGCGAGTTCGCTGCGCGACACCCGGGCGAGCGCCGCGTCGTCGGCCGCCATCTCCAGCAGCAGCGCCACCTCCGCCCGTCCCAGGCGGGCCAGCGGCAGGCGGCCGAGGAGGAGCGCGAAGGCGTCGGCCGGCAGCCGGAGCAGGTGGTGCCGCCCGCGGATGTGCTCGCGCTCGTGCGCGACGGCGGCGGCGAGCTGGCGCTCGTCGAGGAGTTCCAGGGCGCCGCGTGAGACCACGACCCGGCTGCGGCGGCCGGGCAGGCAGTAGACGGTCGGGTGGGCGTGCTCCAGCACCAGGGCGTTCCAGTGCCGGTCGCGCACCGCGACGACGTCCAGCACCTTCCGGTGCCGCCGGCGCGCCCGCCCGGCCCGCGCGCCGACGCCGGCCACCACCGCGGCGACCCCGGCGGCCCCGGCGGCGAGCAGCCACCAGTCGTGGGTGTGCGGGGCCAGCGGCGGGGCCGGTTCTGCGTGCGGGATGAGCCCGAGCAGTCCGGCGGGCTCGTGGGCGAAGGGTTCGACGGTGTGGTGGGCGGCGAGCAGCAGCGCGACGGCGAAGGAGGCCATCAGCGCCAGCCACAGGGCGGTGCCCGCCACCGGGCGGGTCTGGAGCCGGGCGGAGCCGGCCAGCCGGCGCGGCAGCGCGAGACCGGTCGCGGCCAGGTAGAGGCAGAGCAGCGCGAGGGTCACCGCTCGTCGTCCCGGGCTTTCACCTGCTCCAGGGCGGCGAGCAGCGCGGAGGCCTCGTCGCCGCTCATGGCGTCGACGAAGTGCAGCAGCGCACCGGTGCGGTCCTGGGTGGTCTCCAGTGCCTGGTGCATGAGCCGGGCGGTGTACGCCTCGCGCGTGCAGGTCGGCTCGTACACCCAGGCGCGGCCGACCTTGTCCCGGCGCAGCCAGCCCTTGGTGTGGAGGATGTCGGCCACCGTGGTCACGGTGGTGTAGGCGACCGGCCGCTGTTGCTGGAGGTCGTCGACCACCTCGCGCACCGTGGCCGGCCGGCCCCAGGACCAGAGCCGGTCCATGATCTCGGCCTCAAGATCGCCGAACCCGCGCAGCACCGCCCCGTTTCCCTTCCTCGCCGCCGCCGTCTGGAACGGCGCCCATGGTACGGCGTTCGACGTCGCCGAAGTCCGGCGTCCTCCTGCGTCCCCTGCCGCCTCCTCTTGCTGCGTTTCCGGCGTCCTCCGGCGTCCTCTGGCGTCAAAGTTCTACAAAGGTGTCGAAGGACACCGGAAAAGTGGCCCACGGCGATCCTGACGGGGGTATGCTTTTCGAGGTTTGAAGAGGCACCTCGTTCGGTGAGGCGTCTTCACGGACACAGGCCACTGACCCGACGACGTCGAGAGACGCCCAGGTTCAGGACAGATCTTCCCGACCTAAGGGTTGATCCCAAGTGGCTTCCCCCGCAAGGGGGATCACGCCGTGAAGTGCCAAAGCTCTGACGAGTTGGGGTGTACCGGTCGCCTTCGTGCGCCGGGACGCTCCTTGCCGTGTCGCGATGCGGCGCACAGTCGGTGCGCCCCCCGGCCGGGAGGAGGCGAGAAACATGGACTGCAGTAGTCCGGGCCACAGTTGCCCCTACCCCCGCATGCTCTCGTACACCTCCGGCACGCGGTAACAACCTTTCCTGCGAACGCCCCATCAGACGCTGCGTCATGCGCTCGACCATGCCATGACCCAAGCGACCTGACGCACCGTCATGCCCGCACGACGCCCGAGCCCGGCCCTGTCCCGGCTCGCGCCGCCGTGCGGCCCGGTGCCGTGCGTCCGCAGGGAGGATTACTGCTGCGTGCCCCCTTATGGCCCCCTCAAGGCAGGGGGCGGGGAGGACCCACCATGGCAGACGTCATGCTCGACCCGAAGGTTCCCGCCGCTCGCAGCGCGGTGCTGGACGACGCGCACATCGGTGACATCAAGGGTGCCCTCGGCACCATCAGGCTGGACGACGACGCGCCCCGCCAGGGGCTCTCGGTGCGGCTGAAGACCCTGCTGGCGATCATCGGCCCGGGCCTGATCGTCATGGTCGGCGACAACGACGCCGGCGCCTTCTCCACCTACGGCCAGGCCGGCCAGAACTACGGCACCCAGCT
>NZ_JBHWGD010000001.1:274585-284175 GCF_042733235.1 Kitasatospora sp. NPDC059722 | reverse complement strand
GCGGGCCGCGCGCGCCGCGGCGCGGTGGTCGGACCGCCCCCCCGCGGGGCGGCGCGGCCGCGGCCCCGGGACGGAGCAGCGCCCGCCCCTCGGGCGTTCTCCGGTCTCAGCCGGCCTTGTTCCAGGGCTGACTCGCCATGAGCGCCTTGACGTTGGCGATGTAGCCCGGGTTCGGGATGACGAGGCTGCCGACGGTCCCGCCGGTGGCTGGGTCGGTGGCGGTGTTGTAGTGGACGTTGCCCGCGCCCGCGTTGTAGGCGGAGATGACGAGGTCGAGCAGCGGGGTCTTCCCGGTGGCGGGGTCGGGGGAGAGGTCGTACGTGCCGCCGAACCCGGAGTCGCCGAAGTAGGCGACCAGCCAGTCGAGCAGTTGGGTGCCGAGCTGGACGTTGCCGGCGAGGGTCTTGGCGTCGGAGACGGTGCCGAACTTGGTGTTCATCCAGCTCACGGTGTTCGGCATGACCTGCATGGTGCCGATCCCGCCGTCGCAGGCGAGGATGCCGGACTGCCAGCCGCTCTCCTGCCAGGCGATGGCCTTGACCAGGTTGACCGGCAGCGGCGGGAGCTTGTCGGTGCCTCCGCTGCTGAGGGTGAGCGTGCGGGCCTGGCCGGCCGCGGCGGTGAGCGCCGCGCCGACGGCCTCCTTGGCCTCGTCCGGCTGCGGCTTGCTCGGCTTGCAACTGCTCTGCAGCGGCGGGGCGTGCGGGCCCTCGGGCGCGGGCGGCGGCGGGGGAGCGACGGGGCCGGGCTTGGCGGTCGGCGCCGGGGCCGCGGCGACGGGGGCGGCGGCCGGGGCGGGGGCCTTCTCGGCACTGCCGGTGGACGGCTTGGCCGCGCCGGGCTTGGCACCGCTCGCCGTCGGGCCCGGGCTCGGGCTCGCCTTGGCCGACTTGCCCGCCGACGCGCTCGCGCTCGGGCTGCCGGTGGCGCTCGCGCCGGGCGACGGCGTCGCACTCGCGGCCGGGCTCGCGGACGCGCTCGCGCCGGCCGTGTCGGCGGGCGAGGCGCTCGCGGCCAGAGCCGTCGTGCCCGGCGCCGCACGGGTGTCGGTCGTCGCGGACTTGCTCCCGCACCCGGCCAGGACGGCGGTCGAGACGGCCGCGGCCGACACCATCACCAGCGCACGCCGGGATGTGCTCACTGCCATGTGTGGTTCCCCCACTTGATCGCCGGTGGTCCCGGCGAGTGGCGGTCATCCTACGGGGGCGTGTTCCCACCCTGTACGAACGGGTGGTCGAGCGCCGTGCCGAGCACCGCCGGGGCCTCGGCGAGCGAGGGCCCGTACCAGGTGAGGTGACGTCCGCTGACCAGCGCCGCCGGCACGCCGGGGAACGCCTCCGGGCCGTCCCCGGCGGTGAACCGGTACGGCTCGTCCGGCAGGACGACCAAGTCGGGTGCGCAGGCGAGCAGTTCGGGCAGCGGGATGGCCGGGTAGCGCTCGGCGTGGCCGGCGTGGACGAGCCGCACTCCGAGGCGCCGCAGCACGTCCCCGGCGAAGGTGTCGCGGCCGAGGACCATCCACGGGCGCCGCCAGATCGGCACGATCGCCCGCGGACCGTCGGTCTTCTGCCCGCTCCGCCGTCCGTCGATCTTTTGCCCGCTGCGCCGACCGTCCACCCCGCGCCACGCCGCCTGCGCCTCGTCCAGCCACCCCGGCCGCGGGAGGCCGCACGCGAGGGTCAGCAGCCGTTCCAGGGAGCGGAACGCGTCGTCGACGGTGCGGATGTCGGTCACCCAGACCGGCACGCCGGCCGCCCGCAGCGCGTCGAGGTCCGGCCGACGGTTCTCCTCGTCGTTGGCGAGGACGAGGTCAGGGGCCAGGGCGAGGATCCGCCGGACGTCCGGGTTCTTGGTGCCGCCGATCCGCGGCACGTCCAGTCCGGCCGGGTGGGTGCACCAGTCGGTGGCGCCGGCCAGCAGGCCGGGGGCGGTGACGGCGAGCGACTCGGTCAGCGACGGCACCAGCGAGACCACCCGCCGCACCGGGCCCGGACCGAGCCGGACGGGCAGGTCGAGATCGTCCCGCAGGACGGTGGGTTCGGCCATCGGGCCAGCCTACGCCCCGCGCCTGAGCCCGCGGGCGAGCGGACGGGGTCGCGCCGGACGGGGTCGCGCCGGAGGGGGCCGTGCGCCCGGGGCCGTGCGGAGACGGCCCGGCGCGGAACTCCCCGAGATCCGCGGGAACCCGCCGCGCGAGCCGGCCGACTACCTGGTCCGGGTCCGCAGGACGGACCCCCAGCACGAGCACCCACCAGGAGAGTTCCCATGCGCCCTCGCACCGCCCGCGCCGTCGCGGCCGTCGTCGCCCTGTTCGCCACGGCCACGGCCTGCGGAAGCACCGGAGGAGGGGGCGGCGGCTCGGACGCGCAGGCGACGGCCAAGGCCGCGCCCGCCGGATCCTTCCCGGTCAAGGTCGCCGACTGCGCGGGCCAGGAGACCACCATCGCCAAGGCCCCCTCGAAGATCGTCACCAGTAACGCTTCCAGCCTGGAGATGCTGCTCCAACTCGGGGCCGGGGACCGCCTGATCGGCACCGGCTTCCCGCCCGGCAAGGGCAGCCTCCCGGCGGACCTCGCCGAGCAGGGCACCAAGGTGCCCGTCCTCGGCGACCGCGTCATCCCCAAGGAGAAGCTCCTCGGCTCCGGCGCCGACCTCTACGTCGACACCTTCGGCGCCATGCCGATGATGGGCGGCGGCGCCACCGGGCCGAGCCCGGAGGAGTTCGCCGCGGCCGGCATCCAGCACGTCTACCTCCTCTCCACCGCCTGCGCCGGCACCCCGAAGGCCGCCAAGGCGCCGCGCACCGACCTCGCCCAGGTCGAGGACGACATCCGCAGGCTCGGCGCCGTCACCGGCACCGCCGCCCGCGCCGAGGAACTCGTCGCCGGCATGGAGAAGCGCGTGGGCGACGTGCGGACCGCCCTCGCCGGAGTGCCGGACGACAAGCGGCCGAGCTACTTCGTCTTCGACTTCGACGCCGGCACCAAGCAGCCCACCGCCGTCTGCGGCCGCCAGGTTGCCAACGCCGTGATCACCCTCGCCGGCGCCCGCAACGTCTTCGCCGACTGCGACGCCGACTTCAAGCCCGGCTCCTGGGAGGACGTGGTCGCCAAGAACCCGGACTGGATCCAGCTGGCCGTCCGCAACCGCGGCAGCGAGGAGGCCACCCGCAAGGCCTACGACGACGCCGAGGCGTTCCTCAAGGGCTTCCCCGCCACCCAGGGCCTGAAGGCCGTCCAGGAAGGACACTTCGTGCGGCTCGGCTCCGAGGTGACCACCATCGCGGGCGTGCGCAACGCCGACGCCGTCCGGCAGATCGCCGCCACCGTCCACCCGGACCTCGTCAAGAACGGGCAGTAGACCGTGCCTCCGTCCGTCACCGGCGAGGATCCCGGCGCGACCTCCGTCGCTGCTGCTGCCGCCGGCGGCCGCCCCGCCCCCCCCCCGCGGGGCGGGGCCCCGGGGGGGGGCGCGCGCGCGCCCCCCCCCCCGCCCCCCCCCCCCCCCCCCACACCGCCCCCCCCCCCCACCCGGTCGCCGGCCGCCCCGCGAGCGCCGCCGCTGGGGCGCCCGCGCGCCGCCGCCGCCCCACCCCCGGGCGGCCCGCGCCGCTGGCCGCCGCCCTCGGCGCCGCCCTCCTCCTCGCCCTCACCGCCGCCGTCTCCCTCGGCGCCGTCGACGTCCCGCCCGGCGAAGTCTGGGCCGTCATCGCCCGCCGGCTCACCGGACGCGCCCCCGAACCCGGCACCCGCGACCTCATCGTCTGGCAACTGCGCGTCCCCCGAGCCCTGTTGGCCGCCGTCGTCGGCGCCGGACTCGGCCTCGTCGGCACCGCCGTCCAGGCCCTCGTCCGCAACCCCCTCGCCGACCCCTACCTCCTCGGCATCTCCTCCGGCGCCTCCCTCGGCGCCGTGGCCACCCTCGTCCTCGGCACCGCCCTCGGGCTCCAGCTCTCCTTCGGCAGCGCCCTCGGCCTCACCGTCTCCCTCGCCGCGTTCGCCGGCGCCCTCGCCGCGTTCTCCCTCGTCTGGCTCCTCGCCCGGCGCGGCGGCGGCTTCTCCCCGCTGCGCCTGGTCCTCGCCGGCATCGGCATCGCCCAGTTCCTCGGCGGCATCACCAGCTACCTCGTCCTCCAGACCAGCGACGAACAGCAGACCAGAGGCGTCCTGTTCTGGCTCATGGGCAGCCTCGGCGGCGCCGTCTGGTCCCAACTCGCCATCCCCGCAGCCGCCGTGTCCCTCGGCCTCGCCCTGCTCCAGGCCCGCGCCCGCGCACTCAACGCGATGCTCATGGGCGACGAGACCGCCGCCGGACTCGGCGTCGACGTCACCCGGCTGCGCCGCGAGATCTTCGTCGTCACCAGCGTCCTCACCGGCGTGCTGGTCGCCGTCTCCGGCGCGATCGGCTTCGTCGGGCTCATGGTGCCGCACGTGTGCCGGCTGCTCGTCGGCGGCGACCACCGGCGCCTGCTGCCGCTGTCCGCCCTCACCGGCGCCCTGCTGCTCGTCGTCGTCGACACCCTCGCCCGCGCCGCCCTGGACAACCAGGAACTGCCCATCGGCGTCGTCACCGCCGTCCTCGGCGCCCCCACCCTGCTCTACCTGCTGGACCGACGACTGGAGCGCAATTGAGGATCGCCGTCGAAGACCTGAGCGTCGCCCTCGCCGGACGCACCGTCGTGGCCGGCGTCCACCTCGTCGCCGAGGAGGGCGAGATCGCCGGACTGGTCGGACCCAACGGCAGCGGCAAGTCCAGCCTGCTGCGCACGGTCTACCGCCACCTGCGGCCGAGCGCGGGGCGGATCCTCCTGGACGGACGGGAGTTGGAGGACATCTCCCCGGCGGAGTCCGCCCGGCACATCGCGGCCCTCCCGCAGGAACGCGGCGGCGACTTCGAACTGACCGTCCGCGAGGTCGTCGCCATGGGCCGCACCCCCTACAAGCGCGCATTCGCCGCCGACGACGCCGAGGACCACCGCGTCGTCGCCGACGCCCTCGTGCGCGTCGGCATGACGGAGGCCGCCGACCGCTGGTTCGCCCAGCTGTCCGGCGGCGAACGCCAGCGGGTGCTGCTCGCCCGGGCGCTCGCCCAGCAGCCGGACGTCCTCGTGCTGGACGAGCCGACCAACCACCTGGACGTCCGCCATCAGGTCGAACTCCTCGCCCTGCTACGGGAACAGCGCCGCACCACCCTGGTCGCGCTGCACGACCTCAACGCCGCCGCCTCGGTCTGCGACCGCCTCCACGTCCTGCACCGCGGCGCCCTCGTGGCCTCCGGAGCACCGCGCGACGTGCTCACCTCCGACCTGCTCGCCGAGGTGTTCGGCGTGCGGGCGGCGGTGGTCGAACACCCGCTCACCGGCGACCCGCTGATCGCCTTCGACCACCGCACGCCCGCGTCCTCGGCCGGTGCTCCGGTGGACGCCGACGCGGCGCGGGCTCAGACCGTCTCGTAGTGGCTCGGGCGGCCGTCGCTCTCGACGAGCCGCCCGAGCTCCGCGGCGTCCGCGCTGCGCAGCAACTCCCAGCGGCCATCTGCCCGGTGGAGCACCGAGGAGTGCCAGGGCGTCGTCCACGCGTCCGCCGCCTCCAGCAGGCGGATGCCGAACTTCGGCGCCCCGGCCCGCTGCGGGTGGATGGACAGCCGGAACGCGTCCGGGTGGTGCTCGGCGATCAGGTCCCCCCAGGCGCGGCTGCGCTGGATCACCCCGTACGCGCGGCGGCGGCACTCGCGCTGGAGGGCCGACTTGGTGCCGGTGAAGCCGACGGTGTCCTCGGTGAGGAACCGGGTGATGCCCCGGTAGAGCCGCAGGGTCTCCTCGTCCGTCAGCACCTGCTCGCGCAACTCCTCGACGCTCGGCGCGTATCGAGCGTGCACACGGGCGCGCTTCTCGTCGAACGGCAGGTCGCCGAGGACGGCCCGCAGGTCGAAGGTGGCCAGGTGCCGCAGTCCCTCGCGCTCGATCATCGCGGCCAGTGCGTCGGAGTACTCGTCGATGTGGTCGTCGGGGACGTGGATGAGGTCGCCGAAGATGTGACCGTCCGAGCAGATCAGGATCCGCGCACCGGGCGCGTGGAGCGCGCCGATCCGCTCGCACAGCGCGTCGAGGAAGGTGAGCGACAGCCGCTCGCCCTCGTCGGGCAGGTGGCCGAGCACCTTCGCCGGGTTCGGCGACTTGCAGGGGAAACCGGGCAGGGTGAACACGATCGGCTCGCCGGCGGCGATGAAGTCCGCGAGCTGCGCCAGCTGGAGCGGGAAGTGGCGTGGCTCTGCGGCGAGTTCGGGGTCGGAGGCGCGGCGGTGCGGCAGGAGCAGGCCGAGGACGCGGGCGGCGAGGTGCTCGGCGGCCCCGTATGTGTGGGCGGATGGCTCGCGGGCGGTGATGGTGCCGACGGGCGGCATGGTGGTCCTCCAACGGGACGTTGTCGTAAGGGCTATGGGCGCGGGCGCGGGCCGCGGGCCCGGGCTGCAAGCAGGCGTGGCCGTGTCCTGGCCGGCGGTGCGGTCGCGGGCCAGGGGGTGGTGGTCGCCGCCGGTCAGACGCGCCGGTCGTAGGCGACCGGCAGCTCGTTCACACCGCGGGCCAGGACGGCGGGGATCCAGGTCAGGGCGTCCAGGCCGTCACCGCCCTCGGCCGGACCGGCGGGACGCAGTCCGGGGAGCCGGGTGAGCAACGTGCCGAGGGCCACCTGGAGTTCGGCACGGGCGAGGGCGGCGCCGGGGCAGTAGTGGATGCCGTGTCCGAAGGCGAGATGGGCGTTCGGGGTGCGGTCGAAGTCGAGCCGGTCGGCGTCCGGGAACCGCTCGCCGTCCCGGTTGGCGGCGCAGAGCGAGACGATGACCGAGTCGCCAGCCGGCACCGCGGTGCCGAACAGGTCGCTGTCCTCGGCGAAGAACCGCCAGGTGGTGAGCTCGAACGCGGCGTCGTGGCGCAGCAGTTCCTCCACCGCGCGGGGGAGCAGGCCGGGGTCGGCGGCGATGCCCTCGGCGAGCCGGACGAGGTGCCCGGGGTGGCGCAGCAGGGTGATCAGCATGGTGGTGATCTGGTTGGTGACCGGTTCCTGCCCGGCGACCAGTAGCTGGAACACGATCGAGTCGAGCTCCTCCGGGCTCAGCTCGCCGGCGTCACGGGCCGCGACGAGCCGGCCGAGCAGGTCGTCCTCGGCCCGGGCGGGGTCGTGGTGGGCGCGCTTGTGCTCGACCACGTCCGCGATGTACGTCTGCAGGCCGCGCAGCCGCGCCTCGTACGCGGGCCGGCCGGGGTCGAGCGGGCCGACCGGCTGCACGACCTTGCCCCAGTCGCGGTCGAAGCACACGGCCAACTCGGTCGGCAGGCCGATGGTTTCGGCGAGCGCGCGGAACGGGTAGTGCGCGGCGAACCCGGCGACCAGATCGGCGCCGCCGGTGGCGGGCAGCTCGTCGACCAGGGCGTCGGCGAGCTCCTGGAGGCGCGGCCGCAGCGCCTCGACCCGGCGGGGCGCGAAGGCGTCGACGACGAGCCGGCGCATCGTCGTGTGCTTGGGCGGGTCCTGGTGGAGCAGGTGCACCTGGAGCTGCGAGTGCTGCGGCTCGGGCATGATCGAGGCGAGCCGGCGCCAGTTCTCGTTGCCCAGGGCGTGGTTCTTGCCCAGCCTGCCGTCGTTGAGGGCCGCGTGCGCGGCCTTGTAGCCGGTGACCAGCCAGGCGTGGATGCCGCTCGGGAACTCCACCCGGTGGACGGGGCCCGCCTCGCGCATCCGCCGGTACAGCGGGTACGGGTCGCGCTTGTACTCCGTCCCGTAGAGCGGTACGGGGGAGGGGAGTCGGGTGCCGTCGCGATCGTCGTCGCCACCGCTGTCGCCACCGTCGTCGGACGGGAGGCCGTAGCCGAACGGGCAGCGGGTCGCTGGGTCCGCCGGGTCCGCGGGGTCCGCAGGGTCCGAAAGGTTTGCCGGGTTTGCCGGTTCTGCCGGGTTCGGCGGGCGGACGGCGGCAGGATCGAAGCCGGTGTCTATGTCGGTCATGTGCGGTGAACCTCCGGTCGTACGGTGTTCCAAGGGGGTGGCGGTCGGCCCGGGCGGCCGTGTCACGCCGTTGCACGGTGGGCGCGGCGGTGGTGCAGGGCGAGGAGGGCGACGGCGCTCGCGGCGGCCAGGACGGCCAGGGCGATCCCGGCGCGGGTGCCGGTGGTCGCGCGGTCGCCGGCCAGGGTGGCCGCGGTGGCGAGGGCGGGCCCGAGGGCGAAGCCGAGGCTGCGGGCGAGCTGGACGGCGGAGCCCGCGGTGGCGAGCCGGCCGGGCGGCGAGGCGGTCATGACCAGGGCCTGGGTGGGGCCGCCGTTGAGGCCCATGCCCGCGCCGGCGAGGGCGAGGCGCCACGCGATGTCGGCGTTGGTCCAGCCGCCGTCCAGGGGGAGCAGCAGGAGCAGGCCGAGGGTGGTGACGGCGGCGCCGCTCAGCGCGGTCGGCCGGGCGCCCCAGCGGTCCGCGAGCCGTCCGCCGAAGCGGCCGGCCACCACCATGCCGAGCGGGAAGGCCAGCATGGTGAGTGCGGTGCGGGTGGCGCTCTCGCCCTCCTGGCCGCGCAGGTGCTGGGCGAGCAGGTAGTGGCAGGCGGCGAAGCCCGCGGCGAGGGCGAGGACGGAGGCGTTGACGCCGGTGGTGCCGGCGGCCCGCAGCGTCTCGGCCACCGGTCGGCCGCCGGGGCGACGCAGCCAGACGGCGACGAGCGGCGCGGCGGGCAGCGCGAGCAGGAGCCACAGCGGGGCCTTCGGCGCGAGGGTGAGCGCGAGCAGGACGGAGGCGACGGCGGAGCCGATCAGGGCGGCGTCGCCGAGCGAACTGCGGTCGGGCGGCGAGAGCCTGCCGGTGCGCGGGGCGTGGCGGAACACGATCAGCGCGGCGGCGAGGCAGACCGGGAGTTTGACCAGGAACACGGCCCGCCAGCCCACGTGGTCGAGCAGCAGACCGCCGATCACCGGACCGGTGACGGCCCCGAGCGGACCGAGCGTGGCGGGCACGCTCATCGCCCGCCCGCGCAGCTCGGGCCGGACGGCGGTGGCGGCGAGCACCGGCATCAGGACGAACAGCACCGCGCCGAAGGCGCCCTGGGCGAAGCGCGCCGCGATCAGCCAACTCGCCCACGGGGCGAGGGAGACGAGCGCGCTGCACGCGGCGAAGCAGCCGACCGCCGGCAGGAGGGCCGAGCGCGTGCCCACCTGGTCCAGCCATCGTCCGGCGGGCAACAGCAGGGCGACGAGCGGCAGTTGGTAGCCGAGCGCGGCCCACTGGGCGACTCCGGGGGAGACGTGCAGGCCGGCGGATATGTCGGTGAGCGCGAGGTTCACCACGTTCATGTCGAGCATCGCGACGAACGAGAGCAGCCCGGCGGCGACGACGAGGCTCCACCGGTCCGCCGGACCGTCCGGGTTTCCTGTGCTGTGCCTCAACTTGGCTTCGGGCAGGCCGTGTTGCGCGGCCATGGAGTCCTCCGTTCCCCCGCTGCGTAGCGGACGCTGCCACCGCCGCGGGGGCCGCGCCCGGCCACGCCGCCGGGGGGGGGGGGGGGGGGGACCCCACACAAGGACTACATTATACAGAAAACCACACCCA
>NZ_JBHWGD010000001.1:264547-274575 GCF_042733235.1 Kitasatospora sp. NPDC059722 | reverse complement strand
GGGGTGGGGCCAACGGGGGGGCCGGCGTCCGGTACAGCAGTCGGGGGTGGAGGGGGCGGGGTTCCCGAACACTTGGAGGAAGTTTTCCGAAACCCGCACGAGGGGGGCGGGCGGGGGACGGCGGCGGGCAACTGACAGATGACAGATAACAGATTTCGAAATCTGTTATCTGTCATCTGAAACTTGTCAGCTGTCAGCTGTCGGCTGTCAGTCGCCGGTCCTCATCGGCTGCTCGCTGCACGCCGCACGCCGCTCACGGCCCGCTGCCGTTCGCCCCCGGCCATGGTGCTCAGCACGCCGCCGCGAGCTCCCCGCCATCGGCCGCCCGGAGGCGGGCTATCAGCTCCTCCCGGGCCCGGGCCACCCGGGACCGGACGGTGCCGACCGGGCAGCCCGCCACTGCGGCGGCCTCGGCGTAGCTCAGGCCGACCACCTGCGTGAGCACGAACGCCTCGCGCCGCTGCGCGGGCACCCGGTCGAGCAGGTCGCCGAGCGCGATCCCGTCCTCGAACCCGGCCGTCGGCCCGGAGCCCTGCCGCTCCGCCGCCTCCTGCCAGTCCGGCAGCGCGGCCAGGCGCGGCCGGGCGGCGGCCGTCCGGTACCGGTCGATCACGGTGCGCCGGGCGATCGACAGCAGCCACGTGCGGGCCGACGATCGCCCCGCGAACCCGGGCAGGCTGCGCAGCGCCCGCAGGAACGTCTCCTGGGCGAGGTCGTCGGCGGACTGCACGTCGGTCAGGTGGGCGACGAAGCGCCACACGTCCCGCTGGGTGGCGCGGATGAAGGCCTCGACGTCCGGTGCCCGTCCGGCCCGGGCGGTCAGGGCGAGCGCGGTGAGCTGGTCGTCATCCACGGCGGCCTCCGTCGCGCCGTCCGTGGAGCCGCCCGTCGGTCCGGTGAGTCCGGCGGACCCGGCCGCGCCGCCCGTCGAAGCCGTGAGGGACGATGACCATATGAGATGCGCGCAGTTCCGCACCGCCCTGTCCGCCCGCCTCGACGGCGAGGCGGCCGGGCTCCCGGACGGCCGTCTGGACGGTCACGTCGCCCGCTGCGCGGGCTGCCGGGACTGGCTGGAGCAGGCCGAACGGCTGCGCGGCCGGGTGGCGGCGAGCGCGGCCGACGGCCCGTCCGCCGACTGGTCCGCGAGCCTGCTGGCCCGGCTGCCCCGGCTGGAGGAGGACGGGCCGGGCGGCCCGCAGCGTTAGGACGAGGGCGCCGGCCGAAGCCGGTGCGCCGTCGTAGTCAGGCATGAAGGGTCCTGAGAGAAGGGCTGGGAGCGGCACCGCCTTGAGCGGCACCGCAGCTGTCCATGGGCCGTCCGCGCCGCACGCCGCACCCAGGGGGAGCGGCGGCAGGCGCGAGCCCGGGCCCTGGCGGCACGGCGGCGCAGCGCGCTCGGCCGGACGGCAGGGCGACCTGCCCGTCGGAGTGCCCCCGGTGGCAGTGGCCGACCGGGTGGAGCGAGTGGAACGCGGGGAGACGGGCGCGTCAGCAGGCGAGGGCGAGCGCGGGCGGCCCGCGCCGCACGACGGCGTGCGTGAGCAGCACCTGTCGCGGCTGCCGCGTCCGCCGGGCGGCGCGCCGGGGCGGGGCCGGCGGGCGGACGCCGAAGGGCCGCGCGAAGAGGGTCAGCAGCGGAACGAGCAGCGCGCCCGCGACGACGGCGCCGAGCGCGCCGAGCAGCTCGAAGATCCGCACCAGCGCGGCGTCACCGCGCCAGAGCAGCAGGGCGCAGGCCAGCGCGGCCAGCACGTGGGCGGCGACCATCCCCACGGACATTCCGTGGGCCATGCCGTGCGCCATCCCGTGGGTGGCCGCGGCCTGCCCGGAGGCGTCGGCCATGCTGTGCGCCGGGGACGTCCCCGTCATGCCCGGCACCCCTGGCATGCCCGGCATCCCCGGCATGCCGCTCATTCCATCCATCCCGGCCATGCCGGTCAGGTCCATGCCCGTGCCGTCGCCGAGACCGGCTCCCGAGCTCGCGGCGGAAGCCGCGCCGTGCCGCAGTCCGGCCACGGCGTGCAGCCCGGAGGCCGGTGGTGCGTCCGGGTCGAGTCCGGCCATCCTGGCCAGGTCCGCGGGAGACGGTCCGCCCGGTACCCGGCCGGGGTTGCAGAGCAGCAGGGCGGCCCAGTCCGTGCCGGTCAGCCGGCCGAGTCCGCCGCCCGTCGGCGCGAGCGCCCCGGCGCGCTCGAATAGCAGGTGCAGCGCGGTCTGCGCCGCGACCATCCAGGCGCTGATCACCCCGAGCCCGCGCCGCTTCCCGGCGAGCAGCCAGGTCACGCCGAGGACCGCGCCGGACGCGCCGGCCAGGACCGACGGCGACACCCCGGCCCCGCCCATGGCGACGTGTGCCGCGGCGGCCAGCGCCACGCACAGCGTGGCGAAGACCACGGCGCGCAGCGAGCGGATCCGGTCGGTCATCACGATGGCACTCATCGTCGCACCCGTCGGCCCGCGCCCGTACCGCACCCTCCGGTATTGGCCGGTTCCGCCGCGTGAGACCATGCCCGGCCGCGTCGCCGAAGGCCGTCTCCTCACCGGACGTGCCCGGCCCGGGCCACCCGGCCGTGACCGCCCCGGCCCGGGCCACCCGGCCGTGACCGCCCCGCCCCGCCCCGGCCCGCCCGGCCGAGAACCGCCCGGCCCAACCGGCCGACGAGCCGACGATACGAGCCGCTCGCACGACCATCGAGGTGATTTGACATCTCCCACCCCCTGGTCACTAAATGTGCACAACCCCGTACGATGCGCACACGCCGGCGCCGGAGCCCGGCACCAGTGTCGGCACAGCGGACCACCAGGAGGCACGGCCATGGACACCACGACCGGCCGGCCGGCCTCGGCCGGAGCCCGCCCCGGCGCTACCTCCCGCTCCGGCTCAAGCCCCGCGTCCGGCGGCGCCCCGGACCTGGCCGATCCGGGTTTCTGGCAGCTCCCCGCCCCCGCCCGCGCCGCCGCCTTCGCCGAACTGCGCCGCCGCCCCACCCCCCTCTACGTCGGCGACCGCGCCGGCGGCCGCGGCTACCACGCCCTGGTCCGCCACGCCGACGTCGTCGAGGCCAGCCGCACCCCCGCCGTCTTCCGCAGCGCCCCCGGCGTCACCACCCCCGAACCGCCCCGCTGGGTCCGGGCCCTGTTCGGCGACTCGATGGTCAACCTGGACGACCCCCGCCACGCCCAGCTGCGCCGCGTCATCTCCCGCGCCTTCACCCCCCGCCTCCTCTCCGGAGCCGAGGACGACATCCGCCGCGTCGCCACCCGCCTCGTCGACGTCGTCGAACGCGACCGCCCCGAGGACTTCGTCACCGCCGTCGCCGCCGAACTCCCCTTCCAGGTGATCTGCAATCTGATGGGCATCCCCGAGCGGCCCCGCCGCGCCATCCTCGACCAGGTCAACCACGCCTCCGAACACACCGGCGTCGCCCGGCCGCTGCGCAGCCGCCTGCGGGTGCCCGGCCGCGGGCTGGCGGCGCTCGCCCGGATGCAGCTCATGGTCGCGGCGATCGGGCGCCGGCGCCGCAGCGCACCCGCCGACGACCTGATCACCGCCCTCGTCACCGCCGACGTCGACGGACGCCGGCTCACCGGCCGTGAGCTCGGCGCCTTCTTCTCCCTGCTGCTCGTCGCCGGCGTCGAGACCACCCGCAACGCGCTCGCCCACGGCCTCCACCTGCTCACCGCCCACCCCGACCAGCGCGCCCTGCTCCTCGACGACCTGGACGGGCGGCTCGGCGGCGCGGTCGACGAGATGGTCCGGCACGCCACCCCGATCATCCAGTTCCGCCGCACACTGGCCGTCGACCACGAGCTCGGCGGCCCCGGCGGACCACTCCTGCGGGCCGGCGAGAAGGCCGTCCTCTTCTTCGGCTCGGCCAACCGCGACGAGACGGTCTTCGCCGACCCGGACGCCTTCGACATCATGCGCAGCCCCAACCCCCACCTGGGCTTCGGCGGCGGCGGTCCGCACTACTGCCTCGGGGCGCACCTGGCCCGGCAGGAGATGAAAGTGCTGTTCCGCGAACTGTTCACCCGCCTGCCCGGACTCCGGTCGGTCGGCGGGCCCGACCTCGTCCCGTCCAACTTCGACAACCGCGTGCGGTCGCTGCGCTTCACCTTCTGAGCCGTTCCGAGCCCCGCACGTTCCGAGCTCTGCACGTTCCGAGCCCTGTGCGCCCGGCCGTCACGTGAAGCCCGCGAACGCCTACCCGGCCGACGGTTCCCACACCGCGTTGTCGTGCGCGAACAGCACCCGGCGCGGCCCGAACGACGCCAGCCGGTCCAGCCACCGCGGGTGGTCGGGCAGCGGCTGCGCCACGCCGTCGAGCGCCGCGCGCCGGGCGAGCACCGCCGACCCGTAGCCGGACGCGAAGTCGTACGCCTGGCCCGCCAGGACGATCGCGCCGTCCCGGCGTTCGACGACGAGCGACTGGTGCCCCGCCGTGTGCCCGGGTGTCGGCACGACCCGCACTCCCGGCCAGACCTCCGCCTCGCCGTCCAGCACGCGGTAGTCCGCGCCCGGGAAGTCGACCAGCGCGTCGATCGTGTAGTCGCCCTCGCGGGCCGCCGCGAGCTCCTCCGCCTGGACGAGCACCGGCGTGCCGGCCAGCAGCGGGTTGCCGCCGCAGTGGTCGAAGTGGAGGTGGCAGTTGACCACCAGGTCGAGGTCGCCGAGCGCGACACCGGCCGTCGCGAGCGCCTCCGGCAGCGGGCGTCGGACCGGGCGGTAGTGGGCCTCGGTCTCCGGATCGCCGCCGCCGATGCCGGTGTCGAAGAGCAGCAGTCCCTCGGGACGCCGCACCAGGTAGGCGAGCACCGGCTCGACGCGCGGCTGCGGCTCGCCCGCCTCGGCGGCGGGCCGGACGAAGTAGCCAAGGTCGAGACGGCGGATCGCGTGCATTCAGGCCCCCCGGACGCGTTCGTGCGCCGCACCGGCGCCCGGTCCGCACCCTACCCGTTGGCTGTGCGCGTTCAATCCGTCGATCGGCAGGCTCCGGCGGGCACGTCGGCGAGGCGGGGTGGCGGCCGTCACGGCGGACGTCCGGGAAGCGGAGCACAATGCGGCACATGACAGAGCGTCCGACGCCCCCGGCCGAGCAGATCCCCGCCGTCCAGACGACCCACGGGCCGACGCCCGCCGGGCCGGCGCCCCTCGGGCAGAACCCGCCGGCCCAGGCACCCGCCGACGCCGACGGCCCCACCGCGCACGCCTGGGCGGCCCTCGGCGGCTCCGCCGACCTCCTGGACCGGGTCGCCTTCCACGGCCCCGACACCGTCCTGCCCTCCGGCCTGCCCGTGCGCCGCCTCGCCCGGGCCGCCGTCGCCGCCTGCTCCCTCGCCGCCGCCGAACTCGCGGCCCACCGCGCCGGCGGCCCCGTCCCCGCCGTGCGGATCGACCAGGGCGCCGTCGCCACCGCCTTCGTCAGCGAACGCCACCTGACCGTCGACGGCCGCGCACCCGTCAGCTTCGCCCCGCACTCCGGCTTCTGGCGCACCGCCGACGGCTGGATCCGCACCCACGCCAACTACCCGCACCACCGCACCCGGCTGCTCACCGCCCTCGGCCTGCCCGGCGACGCCGGACCCGAACAGCTCGCGGCGGTGCTGAGCGAACAGCCCGCCGAACTCGTCCAGGAGCGCGCGTACGAGGCGGGGGCGCTCGCGGTGGCCGTCGTACCGGTGGGCGACACCGTTCACCCCCTGATCGAGACCCGCATCGTGACCCCGAACGGCCCGGCGCCCGCCGCACCCCGCCCGCTCGGCCCCGCCCCTCTGCCCGCCGCCGGCATCCGCGTCCTCGACCTCACCCGCGTCATCGCCGGCCCGGTCGCGACCCGCACCCTCGCCCTCCTCGGTGCCGACGTGCTGCGCATCGACTCCCCCCACCTCCCCGAGGCCGACGACGCCCACGCCGACACCGGCTTCGGCAAGCGCTCCGTCCTCCTCGACCTCGCCGACCCGGCCGACCGCGCCACCTTCGAGGAACTCCTCGCCACCGCCGACGCCGTCATCTCCGGCTACCGCCCCGGTGCCCTGGACGCCCACGGCCTCGCCCCCGACGCCCTCCTCGACCGCCACCCCGGCCTGATCGTCGCCCAGCTGTGCGCCTGGGGCTGGACCGGGCCCTGGGCCGGCCGCCGCGGCTTCGACAGCCTCGTCCAGGCCGGCGTAGGCATCGCCGCCCACGAAGCCGCCCCCGAGGGCCACCTCGACGGCCACCCCGGGGTGCTCCCCGCCCAGGCACTCGACCACGGCACCGGCTACCTCATCGCCGCCGCCGTCCTGCACGCCCTCACCGAGCAGCGCACCGGCCGGCCCGGCGGACGCCACCTCCGCTTCTCCCTCGCCGGCACCGCGTCCTGGCTCCTCCACGACATCCCGCGCTCCGAAGCCCGCACCGGCCCCGACGGTCCGTCGGACGCCACCCCCTACGACCCGGCGCCGTACCTCGCCGAGACCGACTCCGCCTACGGACGCCTGCGCCACGCCCTCCCGCCCGTGGCCTACGACGGTGCGCCCACCAACTGGTCCCGCCCGCCCGGCCGCTGGGGAACCGACCGGCCCACCTGGCTCTGACGCTGTCACAGCCGTCTGGCAGCATCGCCCCATGACCGCACACGCCACCGACTTCACCTGGTTCGCCGAGCGCCACCCCGTGCTCGGCGAGGCCTACTGCCTCACGTACGTCCAGGGCATCGGCGCCGACGAACTGCTGCGCCGCTTCGACGCCGCCCCGGGCGGCGAGGTCACCGGCCTGGAAGCGGTCGTCGCCGCGTGGGAGACCTTCGACGACGGTGAGGACGGGACGGACGACGAGGACCTGTTCGACGACGACGAGGCCGAGGACGAGGACGACGACGAGGCGGCCGAGGGCCCGTCCGACGATGACGACGACGAGAACGCCGACCGCCTCTTCGTCGCCGTCACCGAACTCGACGGCTGGGCCCTCGCCGTCGAGCCCTACGGCTACCTCGGCAGCCTCTGGGACATCCTGCCCCGCCTCGCCGACGGCACCCGAGCCGTCTCCCACTTCCGCAACGTCAACGCGGTCGACGCCTTCAACTGGTGGGAGGGCCCCACCTGCCGACTCCACTTCGAACCGCTCTTCCCCGACCAGCGGCACGGCACCGACGCCGACGCCTCCGGCATTCCGGACCTGCTCACGGCCTGCGGCTTCCGCCTCGACGACAAGAACACCGAGCTCAACACCGAGTCCGCCTTCGCCCTCGCCGAGCGGCTGACGGACGTCCGGATCGGCGCCGGCCGCCTGGAGGCGGCGACCTTCCGGATCGGTTACGCGCCCAGGCCGTGACGCGCGCCCGGCCCGCACGGGACAGCCGCACGCCCGAGCCCGCTCGGCTACACACCCGAGCCCGCTCGGCTACACGCCGGACGGGATCCGCTTCGCCCGGCCGCGCATCTGGAGCGCCGTCACGATCTCGATCAGGCCGAGGATCAGCAGCCAGCAGCCCGCCAGGACCGTCAGCGCGGCGATCGAACCGACCGGCCACACCATCAGCAGCACACCGGCCAGCGTGTTCGCCACGCCCGCGAAACCCTGCCAGGTGCGTGCAGGCATGTACGGGTCCGAGAACGCGGCCGCGAGCTGGGTGATGCCCCGGAACAGCCACCCGATGCCGATCCAGAGCGCGAGCAGCAGCAGCGACTGCGCCGCGCTGCGGAAACAGAGCAGGCCCAGGAGTACGCAGATCGCGCCGCTGATGAACGCCAGCACCCGCAGCGCGGTGGTGGCGTGGGTGCCGAACGCCGCGACCAGCTGGACGATCCCGATGACCAGCAGGTAGAGGCCGAAGAGCACGCCCACCACCAGCAGGGTCTCGCGCGGCCAGGCGAAGACGACGATGCCGAGGCCGAGCGAGGCCAGACCGGCGAGCAGCAGGACCTGCCAGGCGGCCTTGGCGAGCAGCCCGAGCGGGCCCTGCACCTCGGTGCCGTCGGGGGTGATGATCGGGGGGACCACGGTGGTGCCTCCTCGGGCCGGGGCGAGCCGGGAACGGGTACGGAACGCGTCGGAAGCGGACGGGGGACGACACCCACCCTCGACGCACCGGCCGCGAACCGCCCGTGCGGTACCGCCGTTCGGGGGTCCCGCGGTTCCCGGAACGACACCTTCCGAACACCTGGCGTGGATATCATCCGTCGGTATGACTTCTGAAGGGTGGGGGACCCCTCCGGTCGAGCCGATCAGCCAGCACTTCGTCGTCCGCGGCGGGAACGCGCTGGCCCACCGGCTGGTCCTGGAACTCGTCGAGCACTACGAGGTCCCGGTCGTCGTCCTGGTCGCGGACCGCGACCACGACCACGCGCCGCAGATCGAGCAGCTGCCCGGCGTCTCGGCCGTGGTCGAGTACAGCAGCATCACCGACGAGGCACTGCGCGCGGTGTCCATCGGGACCGCGCGCGGCCTCGCCCTCGTCGAGGGCGACGACCAGGAGAACATCCACGCGGCGCTCAGCGCCCAGGGCCGCAACCCGAACATCCGGATCGTCCTGCGGATGTTCAACCAGCGTCTCGGGGAGAACATCGAACGCCTCCTCAGGAACGGTGCCGCGCTCTCGGGCTCCGCCACCGCGGCACCGGCGTTCGCGGCGGCGGCGCTGGGCCGGCCCAACTCGGTCGCGGTCGGCGGACGCTTCCTGCACATCGCCTTCGACGAGGCGATCACCTCCGACCGGCTCTGCATCGTCGCCGACCGCATCGACCGCCAGGACGTCAGCAGGATCCGGCTGATGCCCGAACAGGAGGGCGGCTCGGCCGAGTTCGTCCGGCTCGCGAGCGAGTTCGGGGACGACGGTCCGGTGCGCGTCGGCGGCGCCGAGGTCCCCGCCCCGCGCCGCCCGGCCGAAGCCGCCGAGCCCGCCGGGGCAGCCGCGCCCGCCGAGTTAGCCGAGTCAGCCGGGGCGGTCGCGCAGGAGGAAGCGACCGGAGCGGTGTCCACGGCCGTCGACGACGAGGGCGGGATCGCCGCCCTCCAGGCGCTGCCGGTCGAACCGCGCGAACCGATCAGCTGGGCACGGCGGTTGCGCTGGCGGCTGCTCGACACCGCCCGCTACTTCACCAGCGCCCGGATGCGGCTGGTGCTGCTCATCGCGCTCGCCGCCGTGCTGATGGCCTTCTCCGTCCTCTGGTACCTGAGCCGGGACTTCGGCTGGACCGTCTACATCTCGCTGCTCGACCTCGCCGGCGCGGCCCAGCCGGACCAGCCCGCCGACATCGCCGCCGGGACGGGGACGGGCGGCCTGTGGCAGCGGGTCGCACAGGTGGTGATCACGCTGTGCGGCATCACGTTCGCGCCGGTCGCCACCGCCATCGTGGTCGAGGCGCTCGCCTCCGGGCGGCGCGGCCAGCCCCGCAACCCGAGCGCCGGCACCCGGGAGCACGTGATCGTCGTCGGCCTCGGCAACGTCGGCACCCGCGTCGCGAGCCAGCTCCACGAACTGGGCGTGCCGGTGGTGTGCATGGAGCGCGACCCGCAGGCGCGCGGCATCGCCGCCGTCCGGGCGCTCGGCATCCCGGTCGTCCTCGGGGACGGCCCGTTCGAGGAGCAACTGCGCCGGGCCCGGCTGAAGCACAGCCGGGCGGTGGTCGCGGTCAGCGGCGACGACGCGACCAACCTGGAGGCGGCGCTGGAGGCGCGCCACGGCAATCCCGAAGTACGGGTGGTGGTGCGGCTGTTCGACGACGACTTCGCCGGGCACTTCTACGCGACGCTGGACAACGCGGCGTCCCGGTCCGTCTCCTACCTGGCGGCGCCCGCGTTCGCCGCCGCCCTGATGGGGCGTGAGGTGCTGGGCACCCTCTCGGTGTTCCGGCACGTGCTGCTGATCGCGGAGCTGACGGTGGAGGACGGCAGCGGGCTGATCGGCATGAACCGGCACGACCTGGAGGACCCGGGCGGCGGGCCGGGGGTAGCCCCCCCCGGCGCCCCCCCGCCGCGCCGTGGATCGAGGAATTCGCGAACACGTTGTCGCCGGTGCCGAGGTCGCCGAAGCTGGTGAAGCGGAACG
>NZ_JBHWGD010000001.1:248842-264537 GCF_042733235.1 Kitasatospora sp. NPDC059722 | reverse complement strand
GTCCCGGCCGGGGTGGCGGTGGGGGTTGTTGGGGGGGTGGGCGGGCGGGGGGGTGACCTGAATCACCGGCCCCTCCGGGGGGGGCGGGGGGGGGGGGGGGGTGCGCCCCCCCCGCCTCGCCCGCAGTCCGCACCTGCAGTGGAACTACGCCGACCGCACCCGCCGCCTCGGCCCGGGCGACCAGATCGTCGTCGCCGCGACCCGCAGCGGGTTCGCCCGGCTCAACACGGTGCTGGCGGAGGAGGGCTGACGGGAGTCGGCGAACAGATAACAGATGACAGATTTCATCATCTGTTATCTGTTCGCCGTCATCTGTCACTCGTCATCTGTCACCCGTCAGGCGTTTGCCGCCCTACCCCGGGTGTGCGGTCCGTGCTCAGCGGTTGATGAACGCGGCCGGCCGCTTCTCGGCGAAGGCGTTCATGCCCTCCTTCTGGTCCGCGGTCGCGAACGCGGCGTGGAACAGGCGCCGCTCGAAACGGACGCCCTCCGCCAGCGTGGTCTCGAAGGCGCGGTTGACGCTCTCCTTCATCATGATCGCGGCCGGGGCGGACATCGCCGCGACGGTCTCGGCCGTGGCCAGCGCCTCGGCCAGCAGCTGGTCGGCCGGGACGATCCGGGAGACCAGGCCGGCGCGCTCGGCCTCCTCGGCGCCCATCATCCGCCCGGTCAGGCACAGCTCCATCGCCTTCGCCTTGCCGACCGCCCGGGTCAGCCGCTGCGAGCCGCCGATGCCGGGGATGACGCCGAGCTTGATCTCCGGCTGCCCGAACTTCGCGGTGTCGGCGGCCAGCAGGATGTCGCACAGCATGGCCAGCTCGCAGCCGCCGCCGAGCGCGAAGCCCGCCACCGCCGCGACGACCGGCTTGCGCAGCTGGCCGAGCCGGTCCCATGGGCCCAGCCAGTCGTCCAGGTAGACGTCCGGGAACTGGTTGCCCTGCATCTCCTTGATGTCGGCGCCCGCCGCGAAGGCCTTCTCCGACCCGGTGATCACCAGACAGCCGATCTCCGGGTCCCGGTCGAACCGCGTCGCGGCCTCGACGACCTCGTTCATCAGCTGCGTGTTCAGCGCGTTGAGCGCCTTCGGACGGTTGAGCGTGATCAGCCCCACCCGGCCCTTGCGCTCGACCAGGATCGTCTCGTAGGTCTCGGTCTCGGTCATCGCCGTCGACTCCCATTCCGCTGCTCGGCGCCGCACGGGCGCGCCCTGACCACCCAACGATCTACGAAGCGCCCCGCCTCGCGCCAGTCTTGGCATGCGAGACAGTCGTCACGGGTCCGGCCCGCGGCCGAGCGGTGGGCGGAGGGCGCGCGGGTCAGGCCAGGCCGAGCTCGTCGCCCTCGCGCGGGGCGAAGTGGCGGGCCACGTCGGCCTCCGTCACCTCGGCGAGCGTGGCGGGGGACCAGCGCGGGTTGCGGTCCTTGTCGATCACCTGGGCGCGGATGCCCTCGACCAGGTCGTGACTGTCCAGCGCCGCACAGGAGATGCGGTACTCCTGGTCGAGCACCGCCTCCAGCGACGGCAGCGGCCGGGCCCGGCGCAGTGCGGCGAGGGTGGTCTTGACGGCGGTCGGCGAGTTGGCGAGGACCAGTTCGGCGGCCTCCTTCGCCTCGGGCACCCCGGAGTCGAGGAGACGTTCGACGATCTCCTCGGCCGTGTCGGCGGCGTAGCAGGTGTCGATCCACTCGCGCTGGGCCGCGAGGCCGGCGAGCGGCGCCGCTTCGGCGGCGGCGACGACCACGGCGGTCACGGCGTCCGCGTCCGGGGCCGCCGCGAGGGCGGAGAGCAGGGCCGGGATCTTCGCGGACGGGACGAAGTGGTCCGCGAAGCCGCACAGGAGGGCATCCCCGGGGCCCATCGACGCGGAGGTGAGGCCGAGATGGGTGCCCAACTCGCCCGGGGCGTGGGCCAGCAGGCGACTGCCGCCGACATCCGGCACGAGGCCGATCCGGGTCTCGGGCATGGCGATGACGGAGCGCTCGGTGACGATGCGCACCGAGCCGTGGGCGGAGAGGCCGACGCCGCCGCCCATCGTGATGCCGTCCATGACCGCGACGTACGGCTTGGGGCAGTGGGCGATGAGGGCGTTGAGCCGGTACTCGTCGCGGAAGAACGCCCGGGCGCCGGCGCCGCCCGCCTTGGCGTCGTCGTGCATGGCCCGGATGTCGGCGCCGGCGCAGAGGCCGCGTTCGCCGGCTCCGGTCAGGACGATGGTGCGCACGGTGTCGTCCGCGGTCCAGGCGTCCACCGCCTCCCGGACGGCGGTGATCATGCCGTGGGTGAGGGAGTTGAGCGCCCTCGGCCGGTTCAGCACGATCCGCCCGGCCCAGCCGTCCTGGAAGTCCTGCACCTCGCCGCTCATCGGGCCCGCTCCCGTTCGTCGGTGTCGAAGATCCCCGTCCCTATCGCCCACCGTACTAGGCCGAACAGATGACAGATGACAGCTGACAGAAAACGAAATCTGTCAGCTGTCATCTGTCATCTGTTCGCCGTCACGCGCCGGTCGTACGACCCGACTGCGACCCGACTACGGCCCGGCTACGGCTCGACCCGCCCCGTCACCTCGCCGAAGCCGACGACCGTCCCGTCCGGGCCCGGAGCCGTCGCGGTGATCGTCACCTCGTCGCCGTCCTCCAGGAACGTCCGCGTCGTGCCGTCCGCCAGCTTCAGCGGCTCCTCGCCATTCCAGGTCAGCTCGATCAGCGCACCCCGGGTGTCCGGCTCCGGCCCGCTGACCGTCCCCGACGCGAACAGGTCGCCGGTGCGCAGCGACGCGCCGTTGACCGTCATGTGGGTGAGCTGCTGCTGCGCCGTCCAGTACATCGACGCGAACGGCGGCCGGGAGACGAGGTGCCCGTTCAGGCGGACCTCCATCGCCAGGTCCAGGCCCCACGGCTCGCCGCCGCGGTCGTCCAGGTACGGCAGCGGCTCGACGTCGCGCTGCGGCGGGCTGACGCGGGCGTGCTGGAGGGCGTCCAGCGGGACGATCCACGGCGAGACCGAGGTCGAGAAGGACTTGCCGAGGAACGGGCCGAGCGGCACGTACTCCCAGGCCTGGATGTCGCGCGCGGACCAGTCGTTGACCAGGCACACGCCGAACACGTGGTCGCGGAAGTCGTCCAGGGCGACCGGCCGCCCGAGCGTGGACGGCGCGCCGACGACGAAGCCGACCTCGGCCTCGATGTCGAGCCGGCGGGTCGGCCCGAAGGACGGCACCGCGTCGGCCGGCGCCTTGCGCTGCCCGTGCGGGCGCACGACCGGGGTGCCGGACACGACGACCGTCCCCGCCCGCCCGTGGTAACCGATCGGCAGGTGCTTCCAGTTGGGGGTGAGCGGCTCCGAGCCCGGGCGGAAGATCCGGCCCAGGTTGGTGGCGTGGTGCTCGCTCGCGTAGAAGTCGACGTAGTCCGCGACCTCGAACGGCAGGTGCAGCTCGACCTCGCCCACCGGCAGCAGCGCCGGCGTCAGCGCCTCGCGGTAGGACTCGTCCGTCAGCCACAGCGTGAGGTCGGCCCGCACCTGCGTCCAGGCCGAACGCCCGGCGGCCATCAGGGGGTTGAGCGAGTCCGCGGCCAGCAGCACCGACGGCGACCCGGCGGCACGGGCGGCGGCCCCGGCATCGAGCACGAAGTCCCCGACGCGCACGCCGATCCGGCGCCGCCCGGGCTGGTCGGCGGCGGTGAAGACGCCGTACGGCAGGTTGTGCACGCCGAACGGCGAGTCCTGGGCGCTGGCGAGCCAGCTGCGGGGGGTGCTCAACGGTCCTCCTGGGCGAGTGGGCTGGGCGACAGCAGGCCGAGCGCGGCCAGGTCGTCCAGGGGTTCGGCGATGCTGCAGGTGCCGAACGCGGTGAACGAGTTGCGGATCACCGTAACCTGGTGCGCGCTCAGGGCGCGGACGGCCTTGGCCAGCACGTGGCCGTCGCGTTCCGCCAGCACCTCGGCGGCCGCGGCGCGGTCCGTCTCCTGCGCGGCCAGCAGCACGTTGAGGAAGCCGTGGTGCTCGAAGCCGGTCACCGGATCGGTGTGCCGGACGGCGTTGTGCAGCCCCGCCGTGCACTTGTACGGCAGGCCTCGCCGCGCGCAGCCGGTGAGGAACGCGGCCAGCTCGTCCTCACCCGGGAAGGCCTGCGCGACGACCCCGCCGGTGCGGAACTTCGCCCGGTAGGCGCTGTCCACCAGGGCGTCCAGCGTCTCGTCCAGCCCGTCCCCGTGCAGGAGTTCGCGCGGCAGTTCGACGGCGGCGGGCACGTCCGGCGGCAGCAGCCGGTCCAGCTCGGCCACCGCCTCGTGCACGTCCCGGGTCGCGAGCTCGACGCCCGCGACCTCGAACGGCCCGGCGGCGGCGAGAGCCGGCCCGAGCTCGGCACTGCCCCCCGGCAGCACCAGCCCGACCCTCAGCGGCCCGGTGCCCTCCACCGCCGCGGCCAGCTCGCCCAGCCGGCCCGCCCCGCACAGGAAGGGGCCGACCGCGTCGGCGTACCAGGCCGTGCGGTGGGCGCGGTGCGCGGGCACCGCCTCGGCGACCGGCAGGTTCCCCGGCGGGAACACCGCCGCGTCGTCGAAGAGTCCGCGGAACAGGTCCGGGATCGCGGAGCCGCCGGCGCTCATCGCCCGGGCCCCCGGCCCGACCACGTCCACGCGTAGTTCGCGTCCTCGCTGGCCCGGCCGCCCTCGCCCAGCTCCAGCGGGCGGAACGTGTCCACCATGACCGCGAGCTCGTCGAAGAACTCCGCGCCGATGCTGCGCTCGTACGCGCCCGGCTGCGGGCCGTGGGTGTGCCCGCCCGGGTGCAGCGAGATCGAACCCTGGCCGATGCCCGAGCCCTTGCGGGCCGCGTAGTCGCCGCCGCAGTAGAACATGACCTCGTCGCTGTCCACGTTCGCGTGGTAGTACGGCACCGGGATCGACAGCGGGTGGTAATCCACCTTGCGCGGAACGAAGTTGCAGATCACGAAGTTGTTGCCCTCGAACACCTGGTGGGCCGGCGGCGGCTGGTGGATCCGCCCGGTGATCGGCTCGAAGTCCCGGATGTTGAAGACGTACGGGTACAGGCAGCCGTCCCAGCCCACCACGTCGAAGGGGTGGTGCGGCACGGTGTAGCGGGTGCCCGAAATGCCGTTCGGCCCACGGTGCTTGACCAGCACGTCGACGTCCCCGGGGGTGTCGACGACGAGCGGCCCGACGGGCCCGCGGAAGTCCCGCTCGCAGTACGGCGCGTGCTCCAGCAGCTGCCCGTACTTGGAGAGGTAGCGCTTCACCGGCGTGATGTGGCTGTTCGCCTCGATGCAGTACGCCCGCAGCGGCTCGTCCCCGGAGGGCACCCACCGGTGCGTGGTCGCCCGCGGGATGATCACGTAGTCGCCCGGGCCGACCTCCAGCGCGCCGAAGACCGTCTCCACCGTGCCGGAGCCGGACTCCACGTACACGCACTCGTCGCCGAGCCCGTTGCGGTACAGCTCGCTCGGCGCCCCGGCCGCGACGTAGGAGATCCGCACGTCGCCGTTGCCGAGGACCAGCCGGCGGCCGCCCACCACGTCCGCGGCCTTCCACTCCTGGCCGGCGAACAGCTCGTGGAGCTTCAGGTGGCGGGGGAGCAGGGGATGGTTGGGCACCGTGGACTGGTCCGGCAGCTCCCACGGCACCGCGTTCACCACGGCGGACGGGATGCCGCGGTGGTAGAGCAGCGAGGAATCGGAGGAGAACCCCTCCTCGCCCATCAACTCCTCGTAGTACAGCCCGCCTTCGGGTGTGCGGTGCTGCGTGTGCCGCTTGGGCGGGATGCTGCCCAGCTGCCGGTAGTACGCCATCTCCCTGCTCCTCCTCGACCGTGCTCAGCCGCTCGTGCTCACGGTACGTCGACCGCGTTCACGGTACGTCGACCGTGTTCAGAGTTCCGCGACCCTCACAGGTTGCCGCGGGCCTCCTGCTCGCGCTCGATGGACTCGAACAGCGCCTTGAAGTTGCCCTTGCCGAAGCCGAGCGAACCGTGGCGCTCGATGAACTCGTAGAACACGGTGGGGCGGTCGCCGATCGGCTTGGTGAAGATCTGCAGCAGGTAGCCGTCCTCGTCGCGGTCGACCAGGATGCCGCGCCTCTTCAGCTCCTCGATCGGCACGCGCACCTTGCCGATCCGGGCGCGCAGCTCCGGGTCGTCGTAGTACGCGTCCGGGGTGTTGAGGAACTCGACGCCGCGCGCCCGCAGGATGTCGACCGTGGTGAGGATGTCGTTGGTGGCGAGCGCCATGTGCTGGCAGCCCGGACCGGTGTAGAACTCCAGGTACTCGTCGATCTGCGACTTCTTCTTGGCGATCGCCGGCTCGTTCAGCGGGAACTTCACCCGGTGGTTGCCGCTCGCGACGACCTTCGACATCAGCGCGGAGTAGTCGGTGGCGATGTCGTCGCCGACGAACTCGGCCATGTTCACGAAGCCCATGACCCGGTTGTAGAACGAGACCCACTCGTCCATCTTGCCGAGCTCGACGTTGCCGACCGCGTGGTCCAGCGCCTGGAACAGCCGCTTCGGCGAGCCCTCCGGGTGCTTGACCCTGCTCTCCGCGACGACGTAGCCCGGCAGGTACGGGCCGTGGTAGCGGGAGCGGTCGATCAGGGTGTGCCGGGTCTCGCCGTAGGTCGCGATCGCGGCGCGGCGCACGGTGCCGTTCTCGTCCGAGACGTCGTTCGGCTCCTCCAGCACGGTGGCGCCGGTCGCGCGGGCGTGCTCGATGCACTTGTCGACGTCCGGCACCTCCAGCGCCAGGTCGACGACGCCGTCGCCGTGGCGGCGGTGGTGGTCCAGCAGCGGGCTGTCCGGCTGGACGCCGCCCTTGATCACGAAGCGGCACGAGCCGGAGCGGAGCACGAAGGCCTTGCGGTCGCGGCGACCGGTCTCCGGGCCGGAGTAGGCGACCAGCTCCATGCCGAACACGGCCTGGTAGAACTGCGCCGTCTGGGTGGCGTTGCCGACCACGAACACGACCGCGTCCTGGGCGGTCACGGGGAACGGGTCGGTGGCCGGGTCGTGCTCGACGAGGCCGACGAGGCGGCGCAGCTGGTCGGCGTCGAGACCGGCCTCGCGCTCCTCGGGGGTCAGCTCAAGGGCGTGGGACTGCGGGGTCATCGGTCTTCCTCCACTTTGGGCCTCGGCTCTGAGGCGTCCGCTTGAGGCGGCCGCGCCACTGATGGGGGTGGGCGGTGCGGCTGAGCGGAGAGCTTGCTCCTGTCCGGGTGGTTGGGCAACAGGTCGGTTTTTCACTGTTCAATGTGTACAAGCTGATCAGGAAATCCCGCGTTCGGCTGCGCAATATGCGCTGCTGATCGGGGTCGATTCACGAACTCTGCGTAACCGGTTCGAAGGGGTCGCCCGGTGCTCGGAGGTGGTGCCGGAACCAGTCCCCGGCCAGCTCGGCGACCTGGTCCAACGTGCCCGGTTCCTCGAACAGGTGGCCCGCTCGGGGGACCACCGCGAGTTCACTCTCGCAGCGCAGCCGGGCTCGCGCCCGCCGGTTGAGGTCGATCACCGTGCCGTCGAGGCCGCCGACGACGAGCAGGGTCGGGGCGGTGACCCGGCCCAGGGCGTCCGGCCCGGCCAGATCGGGGCGGCCGCCGCGTGACACCACGGCGCCGACCCCGGGTCCGAGGTCGGCGGCGGTGTGCAGCGCGGCGGCGGCGCCCGTGCTCGCGCCGAACAGGCCGAGCGGCAGGGCCCGGGTCGTTTCCAGGGCGGTCAGCCGCTCGGCGACGGCGGTCAGGCGGGAGCCGAGCAGGCCGACGTCGAACACCTTGCTCCGGTCCGGCTCCTCGGCCTCGGTGAGCAGGTCGAACAGCAGCGTGGCGAGGCCGGACTGGTTGAGGTGGCGGGCGACGTGCCGGTTGCGGGGGCTGTGGCGGCTGCTGCCGCTGCCGTGTGCGAAGACGACGATGCCGCGGGCGTCGGCGGGGACGGTCAGGTGGCCGGGCAGGCGGACGCCGGCGGCGGAGAGCTCCACCTCGCGGTCGAGGGCGACGGGCGCGGGCGGGCGCTCGCCGCGGGCCTCGGCCAGCAGGCTCAGGACCTCGTCGTCGTCGGTCTGGGAGAAGTCGCCGTAGAACTCGCCGATCGCGAAGAACGGGGACGGCGTGGCGACGCAGACCAGTTCGTCGGCGACGTCGGCCAGGCGGTCCGTCCAGTCCCGGGGGGCCACGGGGACGGCCAGGACCACGCGGGCCGCGCCGCGGGCGCGCACGATCCGGCAGGCGGCCCGGGCGGTGGAGCCGGTGGCGATGCCGTCGTCGACGACGATGACGGTCCGGCCGCGCAGGTCGGCGGGCGGGCGGTCGCCCCGGTAGCGGCGGGCGCGGCGCTCCAGCTCGGCGCGCTCGCGCCGCTCCACGTCGGCCAGTTGGTCGGGGGCGATCCCGCCGAGGCGCATCACCTCGTCGTTCAGGACCCGGACGCCGCCCTCGCCGATGGCGCCCATGCCGAGCTCGGGCTGGTAGGGCACGCCGAGCTTGCGGATCACACAGATGTCCAGGGGCGCGCCGAGCGCCGCGGCGACCTCCGCGGCCACGGGCACCCCGCCGCGCGGCAGGGCGACCACGACCGCGTCCGACCCGCTCAGGTGCCCCAGGCGGGCGGCCAGTCGGCGGCCCGCGTCGGTGCGGTCGGTGAAGTGGGTACCGGTGACGTGCATCGCGCAGCCTCCGAGTTCCACGGTACGTCGGGTGGGCGGAGCGGGAGTGGGCGAACAGCTGACAGATAACAGATTTCGAAATCTGTTATCTGTCAGCTGTTATCTGTTCGTCGCCAGCCGTCGGCTGTCGGCTTTCCGTCGTCCCACCCGTCCCGCCCCCGTCCCGTCCGAGTCCCGCTCGCCGCCCGGGCGGGGGACGGGCACGGCCCGGGCGCGAGCCGGGAACCGCACGGGACCCAGCCCCCGTGCGGCCGGGACGGCGGGCGGCGGACCGTGATGTCGAAGGCGGGCCGCCGGGGCCCGCCGCGACCCGAAGGAGCCCCGAGATGCCGGGCACCGTCCTCACCGACCTGCGCCGACACGGCGCCGTCGACCCCGGCCGCCTGCTCGCCGGCCCCCTCCGCGGTGTCGGCCTGCAGTGGCTCGACCCGGGCCGCAGCGCGGAGGTGGGCGCCGACACCGTCGAGCACATGCTCTACGTCACCGCCGGGTCCGGCCTGGCCGGTGAACCCGGGGAGGCCGGCGCCCCCGACGCGGGCATCCCGCTCGTCGAGGGCACCGCGCTCACCCTCCCGATCGGCGCGCGGACCGTCCTCACCGCCGGCACCGCCGGGATGGAGTACTTCCACGCGGTCCTCGCCGTCCCGCACCCCGCCCAAGCCCCGAAAGAAGGCGAACCCCGGTGATCGTCTCCAGCGCGACGGCCTCCGCCGCCGTCATCCTCGGCCCGAACGGCGAACGCGTCCGCGTCCGCTGCCTCGCCCGTCGCGACATGCTCACGAGCGCCTGCGAGTCCTTCGACCACCTGCGCCTGAGCCCCGGCGCCCACCACGTCCTGCCGGGACGCGCCGACGCCGAGACCGTGCTCCACGTCCTGCGCGGCACCGCCACCATCGGCCAACAGGCCGACGAGCCAGGCCACTTGGCATCGGACGGCGACCTCCTCCTGGCCGTGAGCGGTCGCACGCTCCATCTCGAAGCCGGCCCGCTCGGCGCGGAGCTGCTCTGCCTCACCCTCGCCGTTCCCCGCCGCACCGCGGGGACGCGAGAGAGTCTCGCCCGCCGCCGTGCCGAACGGCGCCAAATGCGCCACAACCGCCCCTGACCCCAGTGCCGTTCACCTGCACATGACTCTCGGAGGTCATCCGCGTGATTGTCGTCCCCGTCGCCGTGCCCCGCACCGCGCCCGCCCTCCAACGTCCGATCGACCCGAGCCGCCGCCCGCCCGTACTCGCTGGCCTGACCATCGAAACGCTGCCGCCCGGTGCCCACATCGAGCAACGCCCGCCGGCAGGCGCCGAATCGGTGACCGTGGTGCTCGCGGGCCGCCTGGCCGCGGCCGGCCGGATCCTCGGTCCGGGCGAGGCGCTCCACCACGCGCCCGGCAGCGCCTGCCGCCTCACCGCCCTCCGGGGTGCACCGACCGCCATCCTCACCGTCCAGCCGGTGCGGGTCGAAGAATCGGTCAACATCCCGGCCCAGCGCAGGAGTTCCTCGGACCGGATGGCCTGGCGGAGGGTCGCCGTCACATCGATGACCCTCGCCGCCGGTGAAGGCCACGAGCTCCTCCGTTACCCGGCGTCCGATGCGTTCATCGTCGTCATGTCGGGCACCGGCGTGCTTCTCGGCGAGTACGGCGAAGTCTCCCTCTTCCCCGGTGACTTGGCATATGTCCGGGCGGGGGAGCGGCACGGCCTCCGGGCCGGTCCGCAAGGGCCGGTCACGGCGGTTCTGGGCCGTGTCGGATGCCCGGACCCGCCCACCGACCACCTCGCCGACAGCGACCGGCCGCGCCCCTGCCGGTCGCACTGAGCCATCGCCGTCCTTCCTCCGCCCCGGGCCGGGACCACCCCTCTGGGACCGGAACGGGACGGCGGTCCCATGCGGCCGGGGCTCACTCGTGCGCACAGTGGGGGGTGACCGATCGATCGACTCGGCCGTTCGGAAGAAGCGGGAGTACCACTCATGGCAACGAACACCACCACGAAGGCGCTCTGCGTGGCCGGCGCCGCCGTCGGCGCCATCGCGGCAGCGGTCGCGCTGAAGAGCGCGTGCTCATCGTCGGCGTCGGCGTCGGTGTCCGGCACCGGCTCGGCGCCGGGCATCGGGGAGTCGCCGCAGGGCTGCCAGCTCGGCCAGAAGTGCAGGCCCGGCCACACCTGACAGTCGGCCAAGTCCCCGATCCCCCTGATGGCCCTCGGTGCCCCCCGCACCGAGGGCCGTGCCGTGGGGTGACGGGTGGCCTGCCAGCCGTCCGCGACGGCTCACGCCCCGACGTCTCACACCCCGACGTCTCACACCTCCGGCGCGGAACCCGAGCCGTCCGTGCCGTGCTCCCGGGAGGGCGACCGTGGCAGCGTCGCCAGCACCTCGGTCCCCGCGTGCTCCGGCAGGGGCCCGACGGTGCACCTGCCCCCGACCTCGGCGGCCCGGTCCGCCATCGACCGCAGTCCGACCCCTCCGGCCCCGCTGGCCCCTCCGTCCCCGCCGGCCTCCCGGGCCGTGTCCCCGACCAGCCCCACCCCGTCGTCCCGCACGGCCAGGGTGACGGCCTCCGCGTCCACTCGGACCGTCACCCTGGCGTGGCGTGCCCGGGCATGCCGCAGCACGTTGTTGAGGGCCTCGGCGGCGATCCGGTACACCGCGACCTCGACCGCCGCGGGCAGGTCGGGCAGCGGGTCCGGCGACACGTCGGCCGTCACCCTCAGCCCCGCGCCGCTGAACGTCCCGGCCAGCTGCCGCACGGCCCGCGTGAGCCCGAACTCGCCCAGCGGCGCGGGCCCGAGGCGTTCGGTGATCCGCCGCACCTCCTTGATCGCCATCCCGAGGTCGGCCGAGATTCCCCGCAGCGTCCCGCCGAGGCCGCCGTCCAGGACGGATGCCCCCGGTATCCCTGCACCCCCTGACGCCGCGGGAGCCGACGCCGCGGGAGCCGACGCCGCGTTGTCCACCCGCAGCCGAAGCCCCGCGAGCGCCGGACCGAGCCCGTCGTGGATGTCCCGGCGCAGCCGCCGCCGCTCCTCCTCCCGCGCCGCGACGAGCTGCTCCCGGCTCGCCTGCAGGTCCTCCTGCAGCCGCAGCGACGCGACCGCGGGCGAGGCCTGGTCGGCCAGCGAGCGCAGGATGTCGATGTCGCTCGGGTCCAGCCGCTCCTCGCCGTCCCGCAGCCCGACCGTCAACTCGCCGATCGGCTCGCCGTGGTGGACCAGCGCGAAGCCCTGCTCCCGCCGCCCGTCCAACCGCCCCACCGAGGCGAGCGGGCGCCGCCCGGCTCGCGTACTGACGGTGAGCGCGACCCCGGGCAGTCGCAGCTCCTCCGCGACCGTCGCACACAGCGCGGCGGGCAACTCCGCAGGGTCGACGACCTGCCGCACCCGCCCCGCCAGGTGCCGCAGCACCTGGTACGGCTGCGCCCGCTCGCCGTAGTACAGCCGGTCCACCAGCGAGACGGCCCACCGGGTGGCCCGCGGCAGTCCGGCACCGAGCGTGAACACGAGGGCGATCAGCACCAGCGCCAGCCCACTGTGCCCGGGCGCCAGCCGGCCGGACAGGACGGCCGCGAGCGCCACGAACAGTGCGGTGATCCCGGTGGCCAGCAGCAGCCCGCTGAGGACGCTGCGCGCGGCGCGGTCGAGCCGCCAGCCGCGGTCCCGGACGACCAGGTACCCGACGGCGACCGCCCAGGCGAGCCCGGCCGCCGCGAAGAGCGCGTAGCTGAGCCAGAACGCCTCCCGGTACATCCGCCGGTAGAAGTCCTGCATGCCGGCCCAGAACAGGTAGGCGGCGAGCATCGCCGCGACGTTCGCGCGGTGCCGCGCGACGGGTTGCCGCTGCCCCGCCGCCGGGGCGGCCGGCCGGAGGATCCGCGCCAGCAGGACGACGGCGGCGATGCCGACGAGCAGGTAGTTGACGGCGTCCGAGTACCCGTACACGTGCTCCCCGAGCGCTCCGAAGAACCGGGCGGGCGGACTGTCCGCGAGCGGGTCGGGGCGGTCGAACACCTCGGGCCTGGCGAGGAACGACAGCGAGCCCGGCAGCACCCAGAGCACGACCGCGGCGATGTACCACCACCAGCGGCGCGTGGTCAGGCGGCCGGTGGGCAGCCAGAGCGGAAGGACGTAGAAGAGCGTGGAGTTGACCGTGTCGCAGAGGACCTGGAACACCGCCGCGGCGCCCACGACGCCGGGGTCGGCGATCTGGACGGTGACCGGCGCCGCGGCGGCGTTGGGCAGGACGAGCGTGACCGCGTAGACCAGCATGACCCAGCCGAGCGGGTTGCCGGGGCGGTGGGCGTGGAGCAGCATCCCGGCACCGGCGGTCGGCAGGGCGTAGATGAGGATGCCGAGCTCGTTCCTGGGCGTGACGACGCTCGGGTCCCCCAGGTGGACGAGTACGTAGCAGATCCAGGCGGTGGCGACGACCAGGCAGACCGCCGTGACGACCGCAGCCGCCGTGAGCTGCTGCCGTGCCGCCGTCCGGGGCCGGGGGGAGGACGCCGTGGTCATGGCACCGCCTCGGAGGCTCGAAGGTGGACGTGGGCTTCGGGTACTCGGGGCTCCGGCCCGGGACGGCGAGGGGTGGCCGCCGTTTCGTGGGCCGCGTTCCAGTCTCGGCGGCCCGGTGTCCCGGGCGCATGGGGCAGGGGTCTCGTCCGCGGCCCGCAGCGGGTCACCGCCGGTGTCCCGCTGCTCCGGCCCGGCCGGTCAGCCGCCCGGATGACCCCGGAGCATGTCACGGAAAGTCACGTGATCGTCGCTGGTAGCGTCGGCCGGGTGAACGAACACCGGGTGGACGAACCGCAGCCCAACGCGCCGGAGCCGGACCTGTCGCAGCCCGGCACGCTGCGACCCGAGGGCCCGAGGCGTGATGAGCCGAAACCCGAGGACCCGATGCCCGAGGACCCGATGCCCGAGGAGCCGAAGCCCATGGAGCCGGGGCCCGCGGAGCCGAAGCCCGCGGAGCCGAAGCTCGCGGAGTCGGGGTCTGGCGAGCCGCAGGGAGTCAGGCCCGTCCGCGTCCTGGTCGTCGACGACCACCCGCTGTTCCGCGAGGGCCTCAAGGCGGCACTGGAGAGCGCCGAGGGCATCTCCGTCGTGGCGCAGGCCGAGCGGATCGCCGAGGTGCCGGGGGCCGTCGAGCGGTCCGCGCCGGACGTCGTGATCATGGACCTCTCGCTGCCCGACGGCTCCGGTCTGGAAGCCCTCCGGACACTGGCGGGGCGCGAGCAGGCCCCGCCCGTGCTGATGCTGACCATGTCGGACGACGACGGGAACCTTCTCGCCGCCCTCCAGGCGGGGGCCCGCGGCTACCTGGTCAAGGGGGCCGGCCGGGAGGAGGTGCTGCACGCGGTGCGGACGGTCGCGGCGGGCGGCGCGGTCTTCGGGGGCGAGGTCGCGGGGCGGATCGCCGAGTTGCTGGCGGGTGCGCGGATGCGCGAGGCGGGACAGCTGTTCCCCGAACTCACCGCCCGCGAGGCCGAGGTGCTGGACCTGGTCGCGCGGGGACTGGACAACCGGCGGATCGCGCGTGAGCTGGTCGTGGCGGAGAAGACGGTGCGCAACCATGTGACCCACATCTTCGAGAAGCTGCACGTCGGCACGCGCGCCGAGGCGGTGGCCCGCGCCCGCGACATGGGCCTCGGCGACGGCTGACCGTCCCGGCCTTGGCCGACGGCCGACCGCTGCGCCACCCCTTGACGACCCCGGGGCCCGGCCGGATCCTCATGAACGCGTCAACCTTGCGATCGTGACTCGTCCCGACCCCACAACAGGTGTTCCGCCCGGAGTCCCCAACCCCGGTGCGCGTCCGCGAGGTTACGCCTTCCCGTTCTGCCCCACCGGAACCTGGAGCCTCCCGTGACCGAGCGCACCCCGCACGGCGTCCGTGCTGTCCTTCGACGTGCCGTCCCTCGTCGTACAGTCCTCCGCCGTGCAGCCCTTCGCGGCGCCGTTCTGCCTACCGCACTGGCCGGCCTGGTTGCCGCCGCCCTCTATGCCCCTGCCGCCCCGGCCGCCGCAGCCGCCCCCGCTGCCCCGGCCGTCTGGGTAAAACCCGTCGGCCTCAAGGCACTTCAGGACGCCCCCGCCATACCCGTGGCCAACGTCAAGGCCCACCTCGCGCAACTGCAGTCCATAGCCGACGCCAACGGCGGGAACCGCGCCCACGGCACCTCCGGTTACCAGGCCTCGCTCGACTACGTGAAGGCGCAGCTGGACGCGGCCGGATTCACCACCGCCGTCCAGCAGTTCGACGACGGGGGCGCGGGCGGTGCCAACCTGATCGCCGACTGGCCGTCCGGCGACTCCGCGCACGTCGTGATGGCCGGAGCCCACCTCGACTCGGTCCAGGCCGGCCCCGGCGTCAACGACGACGGCTCCGGCACGGCGGGCATCCTGGAGACCGCCCTGGCCGTCTCGCGGGCCGGGCTCAAGCCCGCCAAGCACCTCCGGTTCGCATGGTGGGGAGCCGAGGAGAACGGCATGGTCGGCTCCCGGAACTACGTCAACGGCCTTTCCCCCGCCGACCGTTCGTCGATCGACACGTACCTGAACTTCGACATGATCGGCTCGCCGAACCCCGGCTACTTCACCTACCGCCAGGACCCGGCGCTGGACGCCCTGTTCCACGACTGGTTCGCCGCCCGCGGCATCGCCACCGAGCAGGACTTCGAGGGCGACGGCCGCTCCGACCACGCGCCCTTCCAGGATGCGGGCATCCGTGTCGGAGGGCTGTTCAGCGGCGCCGACTACATCAAGACGGCCGACCAGGCCGCCAAGTGGGGCGGCACCGCGGGCCAGGCGTTCGACGCCTGCTACCACGCCGCGTGCGACACCAGCGCCAACATCGACGACACCGCGCTGGGGCGGATGACCGACGCCATCGCCCACGCGCTCTGGACGCTCTCGGCCGACGGGAGTTGACCCCGCCGGCCCGCGAGGGCACCCGCGGGGGGGGGGGGGGGGGGGCGCGCCCGCCCCCCCGCCCCCCCGAGCGCCCGCCGCCCCGGGCCCGACACACAGCCAG
>NZ_JBHWGD010000001.1:84837-248832 GCF_042733235.1 Kitasatospora sp. NPDC059722 | reverse complement strand
ACCCCCCCGCGGGCTCTCGCCGCTTCCGCCCTCGGGGTTTACCCCCGCCGGCCCGGGGTGGCCCCCGGGGGTCGCGGGGCCCCCCCCCGCCCCCCCCGGGCCCTGCGTAGCCGTCCGCAGGACTACGGCTGCATCTCGTACGCGCCCGACAGCGCCTCGACGCGCGCCCACATCTTCGCGGCCCGCTCGGCGTCGGCCACCGGCCGGCGCACGTGCGCGAGCGCCCAGGCGGCCTGCTCCTCCGTGGCCGAGGCCTTGCCGTGCAGCTCGGTCGCGTGCGCGGAGAAGTCGCGGACCAGCGCGTCGAAGACCTGGTCCAGCACGTCCGCCTCCAGGCCGGTCAACTCGGCCTGCTCCAGCACCAGCTGGCCGTAGACGATCAGCGCGAACAACTGGCCGATCTCCAGCAGGAAGTCGAGGTCCGCCTGCTGCTCCTTGCTCGGTGCGTGCGTGAGCAGCAGCTCGCAGAAGCCGTCGGCCTGCTCGCGGAAGCGGGCGACGTTCGGCAGGTGTGCGTGCCGGTCGTAGGCGGTGCGCCAGTCGTGGAAGCGGATCGCGCCGAGGCCGCGGGCGGGGCCCTGGTGGAACAGGAAGACGTCGTCGGCGGCGTCCTTGCGGGTCGGCACGGGCGCGTAATCGGCCGGGGCGAACAGGTAGTTGGCCATGAACTTGAGGATCAGCGCCAGGTTGACGTGGACGGTGCCCTCCAGCTTCGGCAGGCCGCGGATGTCCTTGGCGGCCTTGTCGAAGTAGGTGTCCGCCTCGAAGCCCTTGGCCGCGATGACGTCCCACATGAGGTCGATGACCTTCTCGCCCTCGGTGGTGACCTTCATCTTGGTCATCGGGTTGAAGAGCAGGTAGCGGCGGTCCTCGGGGGAGGCGGTGCGGAAGTAGTCCACGGCCCGCGCGCTGAACAGCTTCATCGCCACGAGGCGGGCGTACGCGTCGGTCAACTCGCGGCGCACGTGCGGGAAGTCGGTGACCTTGCGGCCGTACAGGACGCGGTTGTGGGCGTGCGTGACCGCCTCGTACATGGCGTGCTCGCAGATGCCGACCGACGCCGTGCACAGGTTGAACTTGCCGACGTTGACGGTGTTCAGCGCGGCGTCGAACGCGGCCTGGCCGGTGTGCAGCACGTCCTCGGCGCGCACCGGGTAGTCCTCCAGCTGGAACTCGCTGACGTACATCTGGCTGTTCACGACGTTCTTGACCAGGTGGTACGCCTCGTGGCGGCTGTCGGCGGCGAAGAAGACGTAGCCCTCGGGGCCCTCGACGTCCGAGCGGCGGCCGAACACCGAGACCAGGCCGGCGACGTTGCCGTTGCCGATGTAGTACTTCGGGCCCGTCGCGGTGAAGCCGCCCTCGCCGTCCGGGGTGAGGATCATGTCGGTGGAGTAGATGTCGGCGCCGTGGGTGCGCTCGGAGAGGCCGAAGGCCATGACGTGACCCTCCGCCAGGAGGCGGGCGGCGCGGGCGCGGACGGCCTCGTTCTCGCTCTGCCACACCGGGCCGAGGCCGAGGATGGTGACCTGCCAGGTGTACCAGTAGCCGAGGCCGTAGAAGCCGAGGATCTCGTTCAGCTCGGCGATCCGGGAGGTGTCCCAGCGCTTGTCCGGGTCGGCGGCGGAGGGGGTCAGGAACTCCGCGAACAGGCCCTCCTTGGCGGCGAATTCGAGGAAGTCGCCGTACCAGGTGCGGTCGATGTAGGTGTCGATGAGCGCCTTCTTGCCGCGCGACTCGAACCAGTCGACGGTCGCGCGCAGCAGCCGGCGGGTCGGCTCGTCGAACTGCGCGGGGTCGTAGGTACGCGGGTTGAAGAGCATCACGGGCTCCCGGGGGTCGAGGGTGTGGAGTGACTGTGGGGTGGCTGTGGGGTGGGGCCAGGGGCGGCGCGGGAGGGCGGTCGACGGCCGACGACGGACAGGTAACAGATAACAGATTTCAAACTCTGTTATCTGTCTTCTGTCATCTGTCGGCCGTCATCTGTTCGCCGCGGTCCGCTCCCCGTTGCCTGTCGCGTCGTCAGGGCCGGTGCCGTCGGCGACGAGGCGGTGCAGGGTGGTGAGCACGTCGTCCAGCCAGGCGAGGGTCATCCGCTCGTACTCGATGCCGCCGCGCAGCACCACGTGCTGGAGTTCCTGAGCGGTGTCGAGCGAGGTGAGGTCGGGGAAGTCGCGCTGCTCGCCGTGCAGGTAGCGGGTGAGCAGGGCGGCGTGGCCGTCGCGGTGGCGCTCGACCTCGGAGATCAGCGCGGCCGGGTCGTCGAAGGCGGCGGCGCGGATCTTCACCGCGAGCTCGTGCCGGACGGTCTCCGGCTCGACCGGTTCGCGCAGCCAGTCCGCGAGCGCGGCCCGGCCGGGCCCGGCCGCCGAGTAGACCTTCTTGTCCGGCCGGCCGTCCTGGGCGATCTCCTCGGCGGCGATCCAGCCGTCCGCCTCCATGCGCCGCAGCACCCGGTAGATCTGCTGGTGGGTGGCGGTCCAGAAGCGGCCGATCGAGCGATCGAAGCGCCGGGCCAGCTCGTAGCCGGAGCCGGGCTGCTCCAGCAGTGAGACGAGGATCGCGTGCTCCAGTGCCATGCCCCGCATCCTGCTATGCAACGAGTTGCATAGGCAATGGCGCGCCGGAGCGGTGAGACGCAGGTCACCGCCGTGATCGGATGGTTATCGACCTTTTCGGACTATTAGGTGCAAAACGTTCGAGAAGCGCCAGAATGGGTACGGGGCAAGCGCCTTCCACGATCCGAACCACAGGAGGTGGTATCGGTGTCAACCCACACCCCGATGGGCATGGAGCACCATCCGGACATCGTCGAACTACGCGAACACTACGAGCGGGTCACCTCGACCCCGCGCGCCCAGGGCATCGAGGCCCTGGCCGTGCTGGCGGGCCTGTTCCTGGCCGCATCGCCCTGGATCGTCGGCTTCACCGCCTTCAGCACCCTCACCGTGACCTGCCTGATCGTGGGTCTGGCCTACACCCTGCTGATGGCGGGCTACGGGTCGGCCTACGAGCGCACCCACGCGCGGGCCTGGGCGGCCGCGGCGCTCGGCATCTGGACGATCATCTCCCCCTGGGCCGTCTCCGGATCGGTCGCGCACGGCAAGAACATCGTCACCTGCGTCATCGTCGGCGCCGTGATGTTCCTGCTCGGCCTCGCGGCGATCTCGATGGCCACGATCACGTCGAACGGAGCAGCGATGCGACTCGGCCGGGCCGGCCGCGCCAAGGGCTGACCTTCCCCGCAGCCCGCGTCCGGGGCACGGAACGGCGGCCCGCCGCCCTCCGCGCCCCGGCGCACACCGGCCGCACGCACACCGGCCGCACGCCCGCCGCACGGGCCTTCGCCGCCGAGCCCGTCGCCGCACCCGTCCGTGACGGCCCCCGCTACGGACGCGTCATCCGCAGCACGTCCAGCGCCTCGTCCAGCTGCTCCTTGGTGAGCTTCCCCTCCTCCACGTACCCGCGCTCCAGCACCACCTGACGGATGGTCTTGCGCTCCGCCAGGGCCTGCTTGGCGACCTTCGCCGCCTCCTCGTACCCGATGTACCGGTTCAGCGGGGTGACCACCGACGGCGACGACTCGGCGTACTCCCGGGCCCGTTCGACGTTGGCGGTGATGCCGTCCACCGTGCGGTCGGCCAGCAGCCGGGCGCTGTTGGCGAGCAGCCGCACCGACTCCAGCACGTTGCGGGCGATGACGGGGAGCATGACGTTCAGCTCGAAGTTGCCGCTCGCGCCGGCCAGCGTGACCGTCGCGTCGTTGCCGACCACCTGTGCCGCGACCATCAGCACCACCTCGGGCAGCACCGGGTTCACCTTGCCCGGCATGATCGACGAACCGGGCTGGAGGTCCGGCAGGTTGATCTCGCCGAGGCCGGTGCGCGGGCCCGAGCCCATCCACCGCAGGTCGTTCGCGATCTTGGTGAACCCAACCGCGACGGTGCGCAGCTGACCGCTCAGCTCGACCAGGGCGTCGCGCGCGCCCTGTGCCTCGAAGTGGTCGCGGGCCTCGGTCAGCGGCAGGTCGGTGGCGCGGGCCACCTCCTCGATCACGGCCGCCGGGAAGCCGGGCGGGGTGTTGATGCCCGTGCCCACCGCCGTGCCGCCGAGGGGGAGTTCGGCGACCCGGGGGAGCGTGGCCAGCAGCCGCTCGCGACCGTGCCGCACCTGGGCGGCGTAGCCGCCGAACTCCTGGCCCAGCGTGACGGGCGTGGCGTCCATCAGGTGCGTGCGGCCCGACTTGACCACCTGCGCGAACTCGGCGGCCTTGCGCTCCAGCGCCTCGGCCAGGTGCTCCAGCGCGGGGATCAGGTCGTGCGTGACGGCGGCGGTGGCGGCGATGTGGATCGAGGACGGGAACACGTCGTTGGACGACTGGCTGGCGTTGACGTGGTCGTTCGGGTGCACCGGCCGGCCCAGCCGCTCGGCGGCGAGGGTCGCGATGACCTCGTTCGCGTTCATGTTGGACGAGGTGCCCGAGCCGGTCTGGAAGACGTCCACCGGGAACTCGCCGTCCCAGCGGCCCTCCGCGACCTCCTCGGCCGCCGCCGCGATGGCCGCCGCCGTCTCCTCGTCCAGCACGCCGAGCCGGGCGTTCACCCGTGCCGCCGCGGCCTTGATCCGGGCCAGCGCGGCGATGTGCGCGCGCTCCAGGCGCTGCCCGGACACCGGGAAGTTCTCCACCGCCCGCTGCGTCTGCGCCTGCCACTTGGCGGCCGCGGGCACGCGGACCTCGCCCATCGAGTCGTGCTCGACGCGGTACTCCTGCCCGGCCTCGTGGACCTGGCCGGCCTGGTGGCCCCGGTGGTTCTGGTCGGCCCGCTGTCCGTGGCCCTGCTGATCACCCATCGCGTGCTGCACCTCCTGAACGGTCCCGAACGGCGTCCCCGTCCCGGTCTCCGATCTTGACAGCCGCGCGCGGGCCCCGGGTATTTCCGGGGGCCCGCGCGTTCACCCCCGGGGGTTACGGCAGTTCGGCGCGGACCAGGCCGCCGGGCGCGGTGCCGGCCTGGGCGACCGGTGCGCCGCCCGGTGCCCAGAAGCCCGAGCCGCCCGAGGTGGCCGGGAAGTCGCCGCTGGCCCCGGCGCTGGTGGAGAGGACGCTCCAGACGCCGTGGGCGGCGGCCCGGGCCCCGAGGTGCTCGTCGCGGCGGGCTGCGGATTCGGGTGAGGGGCCGTAGAGGGTGGACGCGACGTAGGCGTCGATGCCGAGGGCCGCCGTCTCCTCGGCGTGCGTGGGATCGGCGGCGTCCGCGCAGATCGCGAGGCCCAGCCTGACCCCGTCCAGCTCCAGGACGACGGGTGCGTCCCCGGCGGTGAAACGGTTCAGCTCCTCGCCGTGCAGCCGCATCTTCCGGTAGACGACGGAGACCCCCTCGCCGGTGACCGCCATGGTCACGATGTATTCGCGCCCGTCGGCGTCCGCGGCCGGGGCCCCGGCCAGCGCGGTGGCGCCGGTCTCGGCGCAGGCGGCGATCAGCGGCGCGAGCCGCGCGTCCGTCGGGTCGAGGGCCGGGGCGGTGAGGTCGTAGCCGGTCAGCGACAACTCGGGGAACACCACGAGCCGCGCTCCGGCCTCCCGGACGGCCGCGGCGTGCCGGGCGGCGTTGCCGGAGACGGTGTCCGGCCGGCCGGGCTCCTCGCAGACGGGCTGGGCGACGGCGACGGTCAGGGATGCGGGCATGGCGGTGCTCCCGGGCGCGAGGCGGAAAAGATCAACTTATGCGGTCGTCCGATGGCCCGACAAGAGGCTTCGGCGGGCGGCCAGGCGGGCAGGCAGACAGACGGCCAGGCAGGCGGGCAGGACGGAACCCGGGTCGGGCTCCGGCACGGCTGGTCAGCCGCACCCCGGCACGCCACTATGAGCCGCATGACCAACGACCAGGGCGCCACCGCCCGCTACGAGGCCATCGCCGACGAACTGGCGCCGCGCGGCGCCCACCGGAGCAAGATGTTCGGCATGCCCTGCCTGAAGGACGTCAACGGCAAGGCCTTCGCCGGACTGCACAGCGGCGAACTGGTCTGCCGCCTCGGCCGCGACTCGGCCGAGCACGCGGAGGCCCTCGCGACGGAGGGGGCGCACCTCTTCGACCCGGCGGACGGGCGGCCGATGAAGGACTGGGTCTGCCTTCCCGAATCGGCGGCCGGGCAGTGGCAGCGCTACGCGGAGGCCGCCCTCGCCGCGCCACGCTGACGGGCCCCGGGCCCGCCCTCGCCGCGCTGACGTGTCCCGGGCCCGCCCGCGCCGCGCTGACGGGCCCCGGGCCACTCCGGCGGCCCCGGCCGCGCATCGGCATGAGCCATGATCACTCGTACGGGTGAATGATCGGCTGGAACGCTTCAAACGGCCGTCCGCCACTTCGTACGCTCCTGCCCGGACCCGGGGCCGACGACGGACACCCGGGCGACGAGCTCAGGGGGCGGGACGGTTGACCACAGGACGGTGGCGCGGAGCCGGCGGCGGTCGGGACGGCGAAGCGGTGCGGGCGGCGGATCCGGGCTCCGCCGACGGGGCACGAGCGCACGGCGGCGGCCTGACCAGGCGGCAGATGCTCGGCGCGTCCGCGGCGCTCGGCGCGGGGGCCTGGCTGCTGCGCGGCACCGTCGGCCCGGACAGCGCCGAGGCCGCCGCGCCCGTCCCACCCGGGCTGCCCGCCGGCACCGAGCTGTACCAGCGGGTCTTCCAGAACTGGTCCGGCGAGATCCGCACCGACCAGCTGTGGACGTGCGCGCCCCGCACCCCGGAGGAGGTCCCCGCCCTCGCCGACTGGGCGCACGCCAACGGCTGGCGCCTGCGCGCCACCGGCTACCGCCACACCTGGGCGCCGCTCACCGTCGCCAACGGCACCCCCGACAGCGCCCGCGTCCTCCTGGTCGACACGAGCCGCCACCTCACCGCGATCACGGCCGACTCACCGACCACCGTGCGCGTCCAGACCGGCGCCACCATGGAGGACCTGCTCGCCCACCTGGCCGGCCTCGGCCTCGGCCTCACCGCCTGCCCGGCGCCCGGCGAGCTCACCGTCGGCGGTGTCCTCGCCATCGGCGGCCACGGCACCGCCGTCCCGGCCGCCGGGGAGACCCGCCAGGACGGGCACGGCTACGGATCGGTCAGCAACCAGGTCACCCGGCTCACCGCCGTCGTCCTCGACCCGGCCACCGGCCGCTACGCCCTGCGCACGTTCGACCGCTCCGAGGCCGACAGCGCCGCCTTCCTGGTCCACCTCGGCCGGGCGTTCCTCACCGAGGTCGTCCTGCGGGCCGGCGCCGACCGGCCGCTGCGCTGCGTCAGCCGCCTCGACATCCCGGCGAGCGAACTCTTCGCCCGTCCCGGCGACACCGGCGGCGGACTCCTGGGCGGCCTGCTCGGCGGCGGCCCACCGCGCACCTTCGCCGACTTCGTCGACCGCGACGGGCGCGCCGAGGCCATCTGGTTCGCCTACACCGAGTACCCCTGGCTCAAGACCTGGAGCGTCACCCCGGCCAAACCGCTCGCCGCCCGCGCCGTCGACCAGCCCTACAACTACCCGTTCTCGGACAACGTCCCGGAACCCGTCGCCCGGCTCGCCGGCCAGATCGTCTCCGGTGCCTGGGCGTCGGCCCCGCTCTTCGGCCAACTCCAGTACCTCGTCGCCAAAGTGGGACTCACCGGCGACCTCACGGACGTCCTCCTCTCGGGCGGGCTGCTGCGCGACCTGCTCACCGGCGACCTCCTCACCCACCTCCTCGCCGCCGGACTGCGCTCGGACCTGTGGGGCCCCTCCCGCACCCTCCTCCAGTACGTGCGCCCCACCACCCTGCGGGTCACCGCCAACGGCTACACGATCCTCTGCAAGCGCGCCGACCTGCAGTGGGTCGTCAGCGAATTCGCCGCCCAGTACCGGAAGCTGCTCGCCGACTACCAGGCGCGCGGCGAGTTCCCGGTCAACGGCGCGGTCGAGATCCGCGTCACCGGCCTGGACGACCCCGCCTACGCGGGCGTCCCCGGCGCCCGGCCGCCCCTGCTCTCCGCGCTGCGCCCGCGCCCGGACCGCCCCGAGTGGGACACCGCCGTCTGGCTCGACGTCCTGGCCTTCCCCGGCACCCCGGGCCTCGAACGCTTCGCCCGCGACCTCGAACAGTGGCTGCTGCGCACCTTCGACGGCACCCGGGCCGGCCTGCGCGTGGAGTGGTCCAAGGGCTGGGCGTACACCGCCGACGCGGCCTGGTCCGACCCGGACCTGCTCGGCCGGGTCATCCCCGCGAGCCTGCGCGACGGCGGCGGGCCGGGCTGGGACGAGGCGGTGGCCGTCCTGAATCGGCACGACCCCCACCGGGTCTTCGGAAACCCCTTCCTGGACGGCCTGTTGACGTAGCCGACTCCGAATGGTCGGCCATCGACGATCCATCGGGTTCGTCAGATGTGTTCCATGACGATCACCGCCAGGGTGTCCGGGGCGAGCGCGCGGAACACGTGAGGGGCATCGCCCGGGTAGCTCACGTAGTCGCCCGGGCCCAGCTCCACCGGGGCCTCCGTCGGCCCGGCCAGCGCCCGGCCCGCTCCCAGCATCACGTGCTCGACCGTGCCGGGCATGTGCGGGTCGGAGGCCCGGGTCTCGCCCGGCTGCGCCTCGATGCGGTAGATGTCGCGCCGGGCGTTCGGCGGGCAGGACGACAGCACGGTGGCCGCGTAGTCGGCCCGCTCCGAGTGCGTGACGGGGCCCTCGCCCGCCCGGATCACCCGCACCGCCGGTCGCGGCGGATCGACGAGCCGGCTGAACGGGACGTTCAGTGCCACGCCGAGCGCCCACAGGGTCTCCACGCTCGGGTTGCCCGACCCCGATTCCAGCTGCGAGAGCGTGGACTTGGCGATGCCCGCCCGTCGGGCCAGCTCGGCCATCGACAGGCCGCTGCGCTCGCGCTCGCGCCGGATCGACGCGGCGATCAGGCCGATCAGCTCCGTGCCGGAGCCCAGGGGGGAGCCCGCGCCGGAGGCCGTACCGGATCCGGCGGAAGGGGCGGGGTTGGGGGTCGGGTCACTCATGCTGTCCACTCACGCTTCCTCGAGCCTCCTGCGGTCCCGTCTGCCTTGTCGGCCGCGCCATGCTCCCATGTCCGGCTCCCTGGCTCCTGGGCTCCCTGGCTCCTGGGCTCCCGAGCTTCCTGGTTCCCCGGCTCCCAGGACCTGGCGTTCGGTGTGGCGGTCCAAGGGTTCGCCTTGACGAACGGCTGGCCTCGGGTTCATTCTAATGGACATGCGTTCGCTCTTTCGAACACTGGAGTCTGCCACCGTCCGTGACATCGCTCTGGTCTGCCTGGCCGACGCCCTCGTCGGCGCCTCCTTCGGTGCGATCAGCGTCTCCGGCGGCCTGCCGCTCTGGGTGCCGGTCGTCATGTCCCTCCTCGTCTTCGCGGGCGGGTCCCAGTTCGCCGCCGTGGGTGTGGTGCTGTCCGGCGGCGGTGCGCTCGCGGCCGTCGCCACCGGGCTGGTGCTCAACGCTCGCCTGCTGCCATTCGGCTTCACCGTCGCCGACGTGCTCGAAGGCCCGTGGTGGCGACGGCTGTTCGGTGCCCAGCTCATCACGGACGAGAGTGCCGCGTTCGTCCTGCGGCAGTCGGACGGGCGGCGCCGGCGGGCCGCGTTCTGGCTGTGCGGGGTCGCGCTGTTCGTGGTGTGGAACGTCTCCGTCGTGCTCGGCGCGGCCGCGGGCGGGCTGATCGGCGACACGGACGCGCTCGGCCTCGACGCCGCCTTCCCGGCGGTGCTGCTCGCCCTCGTGCTGCCCTCGCTCGACGACCGTCGGACGCGCGCGGCCGCGGTGGCGGGAGCGGTGGTCGCGGTGGTGGCGACGCCCTACCTGCCGGCCGGGCTGCCGGTGCTGCTGTCGCTCGTCGGGCTGCTGTTCGCCGGGAAGTCCTCGGTGGTGGGGGAGTCTCGGGCGGCAGGGGTCGAGGGTGTGGTCGCCGTGGAGAACCGGTCCAACGCCGTTAAGGAGGAAGTCCGTTGATGCCGCTGTATGCCGTGCTGCTGCTGGCCGCCGGCACGTACGCCTACCGTCTTGCCGGGCCGCTGCTCGGGCACCGGATCGAACTCTCCGAGCGACTCCGGCACTTGCTGGCCGTGGCCGCTTCCGTCCTGCTGGTTGCCCTGGTCGCCACGGGTGCGCTCACTCAGGGCCATGGCTTCGCGGGGTGGGCCCGGCCGGCGGGCGTCCTGGTCGCGGGTGTCCTCGCCCTGCGTCGTGCGCCGTTCCCGGCCGTCGTCGTGGCGGGCGCGGCGACGACCGCGGTGCTGCGGCTGTGCGGGGTGGGCTGACCGCCGACCGGTGACGAGTGACGGCGAACAGATAACAGCGAACAGATGACAGATGACAGATTTCGAAATCTGTCATCTGTTCGCTGTTATCTGTTATCTGTTCGCCCCACCCGTCACCTCCCGCCCGCCCCCACCGCCTTGAAGAACACCGTCGTCGAGCACGGCGCGCCCACCGGGTCGGTGGCGTAGTCCGGCACCTCGCCGACCCGGTTCCAGCCCGCCGCTTCGTACATCCGCTCGGCCGGGCTGCCCGTCTCGGTGTCGAGCACCAGCAGTCGCAGACCCAGCTCCGCCGCCCGCTCCTCCAGCGCGGCCAGCAGCCGCCCGGCCAGCCGGTGCCCGCGGTCCGCCGGGTGCACCATCAGCTTCGCGACCTCGCCCCGGTGTCGCCCGTTCGCGGTCGTCGCCGGCCGTAGCTGCACCGTCCCGGCGAGCCGCCCGTCGGCCTCCTCCCGCGCCGCCCACACCACCAGTCGCCCGTCCGCCACGTCCGGCACGAGCGCCCGCCACCACCGCGCGGCCTCAGCGGCCTCCAGTGGTGCCAGGAACCCGACCGACGCGCCACCGTGGACGGTCTCCACCAGCAGTCCCGCCATCTCGTCCGCCGCGCCGCGCAGCTCCTCCGCGGTCACCTCGCCGACCACGTACCCGCCACCGGACATGTCGCTTTCCTCACTCGCTCGCGCCCGCCCGCCGCCCCGCCGGGTGCGGAATACTCCCCGGTATCCCGTCATCCCGCCGAGACTACCGAGACCCCGAGACCCCAAGGAGCTTCGATGACGAAGCCGACCCGGATCGACCCGGCCGACCTGCTCGCCGTCGGCGATCTCCTCACCGACGAGGAGCGGCTCATCCGCGACACCGTCCGGAGGTTCGCCGACGAGCGGATCCGCCCGCACATCGGCGACTGGTTCGAGCGCGGGGTGTTCCCGGCCCGCGAACTGGCCCCCGAGCTCGGCGCGCTCGGTGTGCTCGGCATGCACCTCGACGGGTACGGCTGCACGGGTTCGAGCGCGGTCGCCTACGGCGTCGCGTGCATGGAGCTGGAGGCCGCCGACTCCGGGCTGCGCAGCTTCGTCTCCGTGCAGGGATCGCTCGCCATGCGCGCGATCCACGCCTTCGGCTCGGAGGAGCAGAAGCAGCGCTGGCTGCCCGGCATGGCGGCCGGCGAGCTGATCGGCTGCTTCGCCCTCACCGAGCCGGACTTCGGCTCCGACCCGGCCAACATGCGCACCCGGGCGGTGCGCAAGGGCGGCGAGGGCGGTGACTGGGTGCTGTCCGGCAGCAAGATGTGGATCACCAACGGCAGCATCGCGGACGTCGCCGTCGTGTGGGCGCAGACCGAGGAGGGCGTGCGCGGCTTCCTCGTGGAGCGCGGCACCCGCGGCCTGACCGCCACCGACGTGCACGGCAAGCTGTCCCTGCGCGCCTCCGTCACCAGCGAGCTGGCCTTCGACGACATCGTGCTGCCGGCCGACGCCGTGCTGCCCGGGGTCGTCGGCCTGCGCGGCCCGCTGTCCTCCCTCAACGAGGCCCGCTACGGCATCCTCTGGGGCACCGTCGGCGCCGCCCGCGACTGCTACACCGCGGCCCTGGACTACGCGAAGACCCGCATCCAGTTCGAGCGCCCCATCGCCGGCTTCCAGCTGACCCAGCAGAAGCTGGTCGAGATGATGCTGGAGGTGGAGAAGTCGTACCTGGTCGCGCTGAGGATCGGCCGGCTCAAGGACGAGGGCGCCGCCCGTCCGGCGCACATCAGCTTCGGGAAGCTCAACAACGTCCGCACCGCGCTGGAGATCGCGCGCAGCGCGCGGACCGTCCTCGGCGCCAACGGCATCACCACCGAGTACCCGGTGCTGCGGCATGCCAACAACCTGGAGTCGGTGCTTACTTACGAGGGCACCAGCGAGATCCACACGCTCGTGCTCGGCGAGGCCATCACCGGGGAGTCCGCCTACCGCTGACGCCCGGTGAGCCGGTGGCGGGCGGGAGAAACGCGGTGGCCGGGCCCGGGCGGGCTCGGCTACCGTCCCCTCCCATGAACGGCCAGACCACGCAGGGCGCCCCGACCGCACAGGACGCCCCGACCACGGCGAGCGCCTCGACCACACCGAGCGCCCTGACCGCCACCACGACCCTCTGGCGCCCGACCGGCCCCGAGGAACTGGCCCTGGTCGAGGCCGCCGACTGGCGCGCCTGGCCGCCCCGCCTGCCCGAGCAGCCGATCTTCTACCCCGTCCTGAACGAGGACTACGCGGTCCGGATCGCCCGCGACTGGAACGTCCCGGCCTCCGGCGTCGGCTACGTCACCCGCTTCGAGGTCGAGACGGACTTCCTCGCCCGCTACCCCGTCCAGCGGGCGGGTGGCCGGACCATCCTCGAACTCTGGGTGCCGGCGGAGGAGTTGGTGGAGTTCAACCGGCACATCGTCGGCCGGATCGAGGTCGTCCACGAGTTCCGGCCGCAGGCCTGACGCCCGCCGCCCGCCGTCGCCCGCCGTCGACCGCCCCCCGACCTCCGACCCCCGCCGACCGGCGGGGTGCAAGGACAATCGCCCGACACCCCACGGACACCGCCCGTTCGGTGGCCGGACACCAACCGGTACGGCGAGCGGTGAACCATGGCGCGGTCGGCGGCGCCCTCGGCGGGCGCGCGCCGGATGCGCACGACCGAAAGGAACCCCCATGACCGCTGCCCCGTGGCCCCGCCCCCGCGTGCTCGTCGTCGGTATCGACGGCGTCCGGTACGACTACCTGGAGCACGTGCCGATGCCGCGGCTCACGGAGGTCGCCGACGCCGGGTTCCTCGTGCCCGTCACCGTCGCGGACACCACCCCCACCATGTCCGGGCCCTGCTGGGCCACCATCGTCACCGGCGTCGAGCCCGCCAAGCACGGCGTCTGGGGCAACCACCTCGCCGGCAACCGCCTCGACGTCTTCCCCGACTTCGCCACCCGCCTCAACCGCGGCGACCGCCGACGCACCTTCGTCGCCGCCGGCTGGGACCCGCTGATGATCAACGAGTCCGGCGGCCCCCTCTTCCGCGCCCCCGGCCGCCTCTCCTACATCGCCCCCGCCGAGGACACCCCCGAAGCCTGGGAGACCGTCGACGAGGAGGTCACCCGCGAGGCCGTCCACGTCCTCGCCACCGCCGACCCCGAAGCCTCCTTCGTCTACCTCGGCGCCGTCGACGAGACCGCCCACTTCCTCGGCTGCGGCGACGAGTACCGCGCCGCCATGCGCAACGCCGACGAACGCCTCGGCCGCCTCCTCGACGCCGTCCGCGGCCGCGCCACCCACGCCGACGAACAGTGGACCGTCATCGTCGTCACCGACCACGGCCACGTCGACGCCGGCGGCCACGGCGGCCGCACCACCGAGGAGCGCACCGCCTGGGTCGCCTGCGCCGGCCACGGCATCCCCGCCGGCCCGCCCACCGGGGAGATCCGCCACCCCGACGTCGCCGCCCAGGTGTACGCCTCCCTGCTGCGCCCGATCGACCCGCACTGGACCCTCGACGGCCGCCCGTTCCCCGTCTCCCGGCCGGTGCCCGCCGCCGTCTGACGGGTGTACGGTACGGGGCCGGTGCCCCGGGTGCAGCACACCGGGCTGCGCACGGGCCGGACTTGAGTGACGCTCTATCGGGACCCCGGCACCGCTCCGGCGCACACCGCCGGCGCGGCGCCCGTCACCCGAAACCGCGGGTGGCGGCACGTACGTCTGAAGGTGGAGAGGCTACCCCGTGGGATGGAGGCGTGATCGCGACCTCGTGGTGACGCCCCGGCCGTCCGGCGCGGGCCAGGATGGTTACACCGGCCGGGGGAACACCACGGGCCGAACGGAACACTCGACACCCGCACCGACAGCGGACACGGAAACCGGACAGGGAGAGGGCAGGCGGACATGAAGGGCATCGTGAGCAAGGTCGCGCTCGGAGTCGCCGGGACGGGCATGGCCGTCGCCGTGGCCGCCGTCGTCATCGGCCCACGCGTGTCCGAGTGGTACGACGGCCGCCACCAGGAGCAGGTCTCGTACGCCACCGGCAGCGAGGCCAAGGCCGACCGTCACTCGATGCCAGGCTGGCTGCCCGACAACGCCTCCGCCGTCCGCTACCTGATGTCGACCACCGGCGACGACCGCCTGCTGCGCGCCACCCTCCCCGAGGGGCGGCTGCCCGTCGGCTGCACCACCGGGCTGACCGGCAAGGGGGTGCACCCAGTGCCGGTGTCGCTCAAGGCGGGCTGGTTCCCCGACGGCGTCGCGGGCAAGGCCACCGGCACCTGCGGGCACTACAACGTGATGCTCTCCGGCAACCAGCTCTACGCCTGGCAGGACGGCGCCGCCGTCCAGGCGGCCATGCGGGCGGAGCGTCCCGAGAAGCGCTGAGGCACGGGGCCCCGGGCGGACGGGTGAACGGTCCGGTGCCCCCGCTGTCGGAGCGGGGCCGGGCTGCGATAGGACGGAGCGTGGACAAACCCGTCCCGCCCCGTCCCGCCCGTCCAGCAAGGGAGCCCCATGCCTGGCCCCGGCCCCGGCCCTAGCGCCGGCCCGTCCGACGAGACGCCCGGCCCTGCCGCCGGCCCCACCACCGACCTGTCGTCGGCCCCAGCCGGGGCTCCAGCCGATTCGGCCACTCCAGCCGCTGCGGCCACTGCGGCCGCTTCGGCGGCCCCGGCGGGTCCCGGCCGGGGCACCGTAGCCGTGCTCGGCGGCCTGGTCGCGCTCGGCCCGCTGACCACCGACCTCTACCTGCCGGGCCTGCCCGCGATCGCCGACGACCTCGCCGCCGATCCGGCCGCGGTGCAGCTCACCCTCACGTTCTCGATGTTCGGGGTGGCGGCCGGACAGCTCCTGTTCGGGCCGCTCAGCGACCGCTTCGGACGCCGCCCGCCGCTGCTCGCCGGGCTCGTCCTCTACACCCTGGCCAGCACGGTGTGCGTGATCGCGCCCAACCTGCCGCTGCTGATCGCCGCCCGGTTCGTCCAGGGCGCGGCCGGGGCCGCCGGACTGGTCATCGGACGGGCCGTCGCCCGGGACCGCTTCCAGGGCGTGGCGATGCTCCGGTTCCTCGCCTCGATCACCCTGATATCGGGGCTGGCGCCGATCCTCGCGCCGATCGTCGGCGCGCAGCTGCTCCGGGTGACGTCGTGGCGCGGCACCTTCGGGGCGCTGACGGCGCTCGGGCTGCTGCTCGCGCTGGTGGCGTTCGGCGCGCTGCGCGAGACGCTGCCCGCCCAGGCGCGGCACGGCGGAGGGTTCGGGTCCACCCTGCGGACGATGGGCGGGCTGCTGCGCGACCTGCCGTTCCTCGGGCTGATGCTCACGGGCACGTTCGGGTTCGGGGCGCTGTTCGGGTACATCAGCGGGTCGTCGACGGTGCTGCAGCACGTCTACCACGTGTCGCCGCAGACCTACAGCCTGCTGTTCGGGCTGAACTCGGTGGCCATCGTCGGGATGACGCAGATCAACGGGCGGGTGCTGGCGCGGCGCTTCACGGCGGGCGCGCTGATGCTGGCCGGGCTGGGCCTGGCGGTGGTCGCGGGCGTGGCGCTGGTGTTGGTGACGACCGTGTGGGACTTCGGGCTGCTCGGGGTCTGCCCGGCGCTGTTCGTGATGATGGGCAGCATGGGGATGATCCTGCCGAACTCGGCGGCGCAGGCGCTCGGTCTGGTCGAGCCGCAGGCGGCGGGGACGGCTTCGGCGCTGCTGGGGACCGGCAACTTCCTGTGCGGGGCGCTGGTCGCACCGCTGAGCAGCCTGGGCGGGCGGCCGTCGGCGGTGCTGCTGGCGGTGGTCGTGCTGTCGAGCGCGGTGCTGGCGAGCGCGGCGTACGTGGCGCTGTGTCGGCCGTGGCAGGCGCGGGCCGAGGTCCCGGGGCGTACGGGGAGCCAGGCGGGCTGAGGGGCGGCCGACGGCCGACGGCTGACGGGGGACGGCGGACGACGAACAGCTGACAGATAACAGATTTCAACATCTGTTATCTGTCAGCTGTTATCCGTTACCGGCTATCCGTTTCCCGCTATCCGTCAGTCGGCCCTGTCAGCCGATCGCGAAGTCGTCGCCGTACACGTTCCCCTGCCCGTACCACCCGTGCAGGTAGACCGTCACGGTGCCGGTGGCGCCGGTGGTGAACGGGATGCTCAGCTTCGTCCAGCCGGCGGAGTTGGTCCAGGTGCTGGCGTTCGCCCCGCCGCTGACGCCGAGGTAGGCGTAGTTGCCCTGCACCCAGCCGCTCAGCGTGTAGCTGGTGTTGGGCTTCAGGGTGACGGTCTGGGTGCACTCGCCGGTCTGGCTCTCGGTCGGCGCGGCCTGCAGCGCGTACGAGCCGGAGTGGACCGGCGTGCTCACCACGGCGCCCCCGCCCTGGCAGGTCCACGGGGCGAGGCTGCCGCTCTCCAGGCCGCCGTTGGCCAGACCACCGGGAGGCGGAGTGCTGCCGGTGACGGTCAGCGTGTAGGTGGCGGTGTGCGTACCGGACGGAGCGCTCGCCTTCACCGTCAGCGGGTACGTGCCGGCCGCGGCCGCCGCCGTCGTCGTGACGCTGAGCGTGGCGCCGGTGCCGGCGGTGACGCTGCCGGGGGTGACGGTGGCGGTGACGCCCGCCGGGGCGCCGCTCACCGAGAGGCTGACGCTCTGCGCCGAGCCCGACGTCACGGCCGTCGCGATCGAGGCCGACGTGGAAGAACCGGCCGCCACCGTACCGGAGTTCGGGTTGACGGCCACCGAGAAGTCGTTCGTCGTCGGCGTGCCGCTCGTGAACGGCGCGAAGATGTGCGTGAAGTCCCAGGCGTTCTGGGCGATCCCGGAGCACGAGTCGTTCCCGGCCGTGCCCGGGCAGCCCCCGTTGTCGCGCTGGAGCGCCCAGAAGGACAGCGTGTTGAGGCCCTTCGACACCGCCCAGTTGTACACGGTCGTCGCGTTGGCCACGGTGAAGGTCTCGGCCGCGCCGTAGTCGTCGATGCCGACCATCTCGGTGATCCCGATCGAACCCCACAGCTGCGCCGGGGACTTGCCGGGGTAGAGCGTGGCCAGCTGGTTGTACAGGCCCTGCGCGGAGGTCTGGGTGTCGGCGGCCATGTCGTGGGTGGCGCCGTCGTAGTAGTCGAAGGTCATCATGTTGACGACGTCGATCCGCGCGTTGTTCCCGATCGCGTTCCGCAGCACGGAGAGTCCGTTGTCGGCCAGTCCGCTCGTGGTGGTCGGCAGCGTGTACGAGAACTGGACGGAACGGCCGTTGGCCGCGGCCCAGTCCTGCACCAGCTTGATCGCCTTGTTGCGGCGGTCGATGCCCGCCGAGTCGGTGAGCGAGTTGTCCTCGATGTCGAGGTCGATCCGGCTGATGTCGTACGTCGTGACGAGGTTCTCGTAGGCGGCCGCGATCTGGTTGACGTCGGTGCAACTGTCCGCGATCTCGGTGCCGTTGTGGTCGGCCGTGTAGCCGCCGAAGGACGGGATCACGTCCCCGCCGTTGGCGCGGATGGTGGCGATGTCGGCGCCGAAGGTCGAGGAGGAGACGGGCTTCGAGGTGTCGCCGTTCCAGTACGGGGTGCACGAGCCCTTCGCGGAGGCCTGGAGGAAGGCCATCGTCAGGTACTTGGCGCCGGACTGCGCGGCCAGCGTGGCGGGGCTCTGGCCGATCCAGGACTCGAAGTAGGGGGCGAAGACCCGGCTGGGGAGCGGGGTCGCGGCCTGGGCGGAGCCCGTCCCGGCGGCGACGAGGCCGGCCGAGGCGGCCAGCGTGGCACAGGCCGTCAGGGCCGCCTGGATGGTTCTGCGTAGACGCATCGATTCTCCAACAGACATGGTGGGGCAGGACGTTGGGGCGGCACAGGGACGTACGGGTAGCGCGGCGGGGAGCGGGGCGGCGTGCTCGGGGCAGGCGGTGTCCGCGGACTCGCGCGGCGGCGAACGGCGGTGCGGGTGGTGCGGACGCGCGCGCCGGGCGGGTTCGGGGGGGAGCGGAACAGGGCAGGGCGGTGCCTCGGCCGCCGGTGGTCACACCCCCACAGTGCATCCCGGTCGGATCGACATGCTTATGGTTGGACTAGACCACTTCTCTGTCAAGGTGCCTTGCGGTTCGTCACCGCACGGCCCCGGCCGCCGTCGGGAGCCGCCGAAGGCGGGCGGCCGGACCCAGGGCCGGTTATTGGATTGTGGACACCGAACCCCGTCCGGGAGGATCGGACCCTTGTCCGACAGGACGCCCGACACGGCACCACACCCACCCCGGAGGAACAGCCCTGTGACGACCCCCTCGCTGGACGAAGCCTGGCGCCACCTGGAAGCCGGCGACCCGCAGGCCGTCCTGCGCGAACTGCGCGCCCTCGCCGAGGACGTGCCCGCCGCCCAGGTAGCCCCGCTGGTCCAACGGCTGGCCGCCGGCAGCGGCTTCGACGACCTGGCCGAGGCCGCCGCCCGCCTCGCCACCGCGAGCGGGGAAACCGCCGGGAGCGCCACCGGGGCCGGCACCCCCGACGCCGTCGCCCTCTACAAGTACGGCTACGCCTGCGTCGAACGCGGCGCCGCCTTCCTCGCCGCACCCGCGCTCGCCGAGGCCCTGCGCATCGCCACCGCCGAGGTCCGCGAGGGCGAGAAGACCAAGCGCGGCCTCTTCGGCCGCAGCAAGCCCGGCCCCGACAACCGCCTGCCGATCCTCGCCGAACTCGTCTCCGCCCTGGAGGACGAGGAACGGCACGCCGAGGCCGTCACCGCCCTGCAAGCCCACGAGTCCGTCCTCCGGGACTGGCCCGAGCGCTACCTCCTCGCCTACAACGCCCTGATGGCCGGAGACCGGACCACCGCCCGCACCACCCTCGACCGGCTCTCCGCCCCCGACGACCAGTGGCGCCCCGCCGCCGACCGCGTGCGCCGCGCCCTCGGCCGGGCCGACACCGTCGAGGCCGCCGCGTCCACCACGGACCCGTTGAACCGTCAGGACCTGCGCGGCTGGCACTTCGCCCTCACCGGCGGCCTGCTCGCCACCCTCTCCCCGTACGGGTTCACGGCGGGAATGACCGGCCGCTACGCCTTCCTCCAGGACTCCTACGGCCTGTGCCGGCACGGGCTGGAGCGGCTTCGCCTGCTCCTGGACGCCGCCGGTGTGCGCCCGCAGTCGGTCTCGCTGCTGCCGGGCCGGGCCGACCGGGCCCTCGGCCTCGCCGCCGCCGAGCTGCTCGGCCTGCCCGCCCGGCCGTACCAGCCGGGCACCGGGGACACCGTGGTCGTGGCCTACGACCTGAGCGACGTCGAGGGCATCGGCCCGGAAACGCTGACGGCGCTGCGCACGCGCTCCGCGGGCGAGGTGTTGTACGAGCACGCGACCTGCTGGACCGACACGCCGCCGGTCACCGCGGACGTGAGTGGCCTGCTCGGCCAGACCGTGGCTCCGCCGTGGCGGATGCTCGGCAACGAGCCGGACGAGCGCCCGGCCGAGGAGCTGACGGCCGAGATCCTGGCCGCCGACCCGGCCCCGGACGGCGGCGACGGCGAGACCCCGTCCGACCCGGACGAGGCGCTGGCGGCCTTCGCCCGCGCCGTGCGCGAACGCTGGCTGGACGGCCCGCGCGACCGCTGCCGCACGAGTGGTCCGGTGCCCAGCTCCCGCTTCCGGTAGGGCACTTGGGTGTGGGTGTCCGAGGTGCCACGGCCGCGCGTCTGCTGACGACGCGCGGCCGCGGCGGCCCGGCGCTCAGGACACCGGGCGCGCGGGGGCGCCGCGCCGGGTCAGGCCGGCGGCGGGCAGAGGGTCGTGCGCAGCGCCTCGTTGATCTTCGCGGCCTTGTCCGGCCCGAAGCCCTGCGGGTGGTCGGGGGTGGTGAAGCGCTGGTCGGCCAGTTCGACCAGCTTCGCCTTGTCCTTGGGGAACTGGTACATCGACTGGCACTGGCTGCGGGCCCGGTCGATGGCCTGGTCGGGCTTGCCGCCGACGATCGCCGGGTCGATCGCGTCCAGCGCGGCGACCAGCTTGGCGGTGACGTCGGTGCCCGGTTTGGCGGGCATTCCGGCGTCGGTGGGCGGTGCGGGCTTGGCCGGCGCCGACCCGCCCGCGGTACCCGAACCGCCGGTCGCGCCCGAACCTCCGGACGCGTCCCCGGCGGCGGAGCCCGTCGAGGCGTCCGTGGGCGGGGTGGCTCCGGGGGCGGGGGTTGCGGTGGCGGAGGCGGCGGCCGAAGTGGGGGAGGCAGCCGCGGATGTTGAGGTGCCGGTGCCCGCTCCGGAGTCCGAGGCGGAAGTCGAGCCGGAGCTGGAACACGCGGCGAGGCTCACCGCGGCGAAAGCCGTGAGGGTGGCGGCGAGGAGACGAGTGCGCATGGCGTCACACTGTCATGTTCGCGGCGCGGGAGGGAAGGCCCTCAGGCTGGGGTAACGGTGGGCGGCGAACAGCTGACAGATAACAGATGTTGAAATCTGTTATCTGTCAGCTGTTACCTGTTACCCGTCATCTGCCGGCGGTCGCCCGCAATCCGTCAGCCCAGCCCGTTGGCCTTCAGCCAGTCCTTGGCCACCGCGGACGGGTCCTCCTTGTCGACCGACACGCGCTTCATCAGCGCCGTCAGCCCGGTCGTGTCGAGCTTGGCCGACACCGCGTTGAGCGCGGCCGTCGCCGTCGGCCCCACCCCGGCCTTGTTGACCAGCGGGGTGACGTTCTGCGCGCCGAAGACTCCCTTCGGGTCGGCCAGCGGGACGAGCTTGAACTGGACGATCTTCGGGTCGGTGGTGAACACGTTGCCGACCTGGATGGCGCCGTCCTTGAGCGCGTTGGCCGTCGTGTCGCCGGTGGGCTTCCACTCCTTGAAGGTCAGTCCGTAGACGTCCTTGAACTGCTGCTCGCGGCGGGACTTGAATTCCGGCGGCCCGCCGATCGTGAACTCGCCCGCCTTGGCGGCCAGGTCGGCGACGGTCTTGAGCCCGTACTTGTCGGCGGTCTCCTGAGTGACGCTGAGGGAGTCCTTGTCCTCGGCGGGGGAGGAGTCCAGGATCCCGAGCGAGGCCGGCAGGGTCTTGGTCAGCGCCGCGTTGACGTCGTCCTTGGCGGTGGCGGTGGACTTGGCGTCCAGGTAGGCGAGCAGGGCGCCGTTGTACTCGGGCAGGACGGTGAGGTTGCCGCTCTGCAGCTGCCCGTAGAGCACCTCCCGGCTGCCGATGTTGAACTTCTCCTCGACCTTGACGCCCTTGGCCTTGAGCGCCTGCGAGTAGATCGAGCCGAGCAGCACGTTCTCGGGGAAGTTCGCGGAGCCGACCACGACGGTCCCGCCGTCGCCGGCGCCGCCGCCCGCACCCCCGCTCCCGGCGGCCGTGCTCGCGCCGCCGCCGGCTGCCGCCGAGGACGAGCCGCTGTCGAGCGGGTTCCCGCCGGAGGAGCCGCAGGCGGTGGCGCCGAGGGCGAGGGCAGCGAGAGTGCCGAGGACGGCGGCGCGCCTGGTTCTGCGAATTGTCGACATGGTGACAGGTGTCCTTCCGAGACGATGGAGACAGAGGTTCAGGGGATCCGGCCGCGGACCCGCATCAACGGGCCCAAGGCAATGGGCTCAAGGCGACGGGGCAAAGCCGACGGGACAAAGCCGACGGGCCGGAGCCGACGGGCCGAAGCCGACGGGCCGAAGCCAACGGGCGCGAGTCGGCAGGTCAATGCCGGCTGGCCGAAGTCAGCGGGTCCGGTCGGCGGCCCGGCGCTGGGCGCGCACCCCGCGCGGCAGCGCGTACCGGGCGAGCAGGACGAAGAGCAGCTGGGCGGCGACCGCGAGCAGCACCACGAGCACCGCGCCGCCCGCCGTCACCGCGTACTTGCGGGTGGCCAGCCCGTCGAACACGTACCGGCCGAGGCCGCCGAGCCCGACGTACGCGGCCACCGTCGCGGTCGCGATGACCTGGACGGCCGCCGTGCGGAAGCCCGCCAGCAGCGTCGGCGCCGCGGACGGCAGGCACACCTGCCACAGCACCTGCGGGTGGGTCAGCCCGATGCCGCGCGCCGCGTCGCGCACGTCCGGGTCGGTGCCACGCACTCCCTCGACGGCCGCGACCAGCAGCGGCGGGGCCGCGAGCGCGACCAGCGGGACGAGCACCGCCGTGTCGCCGACCCCGGCGAGCAGCACCGCGAGCGTGACCAGCCCCAGGGTGGGCAGCGCGCGGGCGAACCCGGCCAGCGCCGTGACGGCGGTGACGCCGCGTCCGGTGTAGCCGATCAGCAGCCCGAGCGGGACGGCGACGAGCGCGGCGAACAGCAGCGCCTCACCGGAGAACGCCAGGTGCTCGGCGATCCGGTGCGCGATCGAGTCCGGACCGCTGCGGTGATCCGGGGCGGAGAAGAAGTCGCTCAGCCACGAGAGCCAGTTCACCGGCCCGCTCCCTTCTCGCGGACGGCCCAGGGCGCGAGCAGCCGCCGCGCCCCCACCAGCACCAGGTCGACGGTCAGCGCGAGTGCCGCGATCAGCGCGATGCCGGCCACGATCGGGGTCGGGAAGGTGCGCTGGAACCCGTCCATGAACAGGTAGCCGAGGCCGCCGCGCCCGACCAGCGCGCCGACGCTCGCCAGCGAGATGCTGGACACCGCGGCGACCCGCAGTCCGGCGATCAGGTACGGCACGGCGGCGGGCAGTTCGACGGCGGTCAGCCGGTGCCACGGCCCGTAGCCCATGGCGGTGGCGGCCTGCCGGACGGCGTCCGGCACGGCGCGCAGCCCGTCCACGGTGGTGGGCAGGAGCACGGCGAGCGCGTAGAAGGTGAGCGGGATCATGACGGTGGCCTGGGTGGCGAGGCCGGTGTACGGGATGAGCAGCATGAAGACGGCCACGGCGGGCAGCGCGTAGACGATGTTGAAGACGGCGGCGAGCGGCTGGTAGGCGCGGGGGAAGCGGGCGCAGGCCAGGCCCAGCGGGACGGCGACCAGCAGGCCGATGAGCACCGGGACCAGGGCGATCACGGCGTGGTCGGCGAGCAGGTTGCCGAGGTAGCCGAGGTGGTCGCCGATCCAGTACCAGCGGACGATCGGTTCATCGTCCACCGGTGGCCCCGCCCTTGCCGTCCGCCGCGCTCTTCGCCTCGGCCTTCTCCCCGTCCCTCTCCTCGCCCTTCACGAGTGTCCCGGTGTCGCTCGGGGCGGCGGCGGCCGTGCCGCCCGGCGCCGTCAGGGCGCGGAGGACGGCCTCGCGGTCCGCCGTGCCGGTGGCCCGGCCGTCGGAGTCGAGGGCCACGGCGACCCCGGCGGGGGAGAGGACGGCGGCGTCGAGCGCGGTGCGCAGCGTGTCGGTGTCCGGCCGGTAGCCGGGGGCCGGGCGCAGTTCGGCGGTGGGGGCGTCGCGGTCGATCCAGCCGATCGGGCGGCGCTCGTCGTCCAGTGCCAGCTCCCAGCCGCCGAAGCGCAGTCCGCCGGCCAGTGGGCGGGTGGCGACGGTGCTCGCCGGGCGCAGGCCGAGGCCGCGCAGGCCGCGATCCCGGCCCAGGAAGGCGGCGACGTCGTCGTCGGCGGGCGCGGTGAGCAGGGTGTGCGGGTCGGCCAGTTGGGCGATCCGGCCCTGGCCGCGCAGCACGACGACCTGGTCGCCGAGCCGGACGGCCTCCTCGATGTCGTGGGTGACGAACAGCACCGTCTTGTGCAGTTCGGACTGGAGGCGCAGCAGTTCCTCCTGGAGCCCGGCGCGCACCACCGGGTCGACGGCGCTGAACGGCTCGTCCATCAGCAGCACGGGCGGGTCGGCGGCCAGGGCGCGGGCCACGCCGACGCGCTGCTGCTGGCCGCCGGAGAGCTGGAACGGGTAGCGCTTGGCGGTCTCGGGCGCGAGCCCGACGAGGTCGAGCAGTTCGGCGGCCCGGGCGCGGGCCTTCTTGCGGTCCCAGCCGAGGAGGTAGGGCACGGTGGCGACGTTGTCGATCACCTTGCGGTGCGGGAAGAGCCCGGCCTGCTGGATCACGTAGCCGATGCCGCGGCGCAGCTTGGCGGGTTCCAGCCCGGCGACGTCCGCGCCGTCCAGCAGCACCCGGCCCGAGGTGGGCTCGACCATCCGGTTGACCATGCGCAGGAGGGTGGTCTTGCCGCACCCGGACGGTCCGACCAGGACGGTTATCCGTCCGGTCGGCACGTCCAGGTCGAGGCCCTCGACGGCGGTGGTGCCGTCGGGGTGGCGCTTGCCGGCGCCGTCGAATCTGATCACGGGGAGTTTCCTCGTCCGGGCGCCCCGCGGTGGCGGCGCCGTTGGTCGGTCTGTCGTCGGTCTCTCGGTTGATGGCAGTTTTGTCGACAAACGGTGGCGGTGCGGACCGCGGTGGTGCCTGTCGGATCTCCTGCCCGGGCGTTCTTCCGCCCGCGTGGCTGCCCGGCTTCGGACCGGCGGAAACTCTGATCAGACTATGACTTACATCATCTCCTGTCCCTTATTTACCGCCTGTCACGAGGAGCGGAGCCGCTGCGGCAGGGCTCCGTCGGGGAGTCAAGCCGGTCGGTCGCGCCGCTGTTCAGTCGTCGTCGAGCCGCCGTTCAGCCGCCCTGACGGGTCGGCAGTCCGGCCGCCGCCCAGCCGACGAAACCGCCGTCCAGGTCGGTCGCCCGGTGCAGCCCCAGTTCGCGCAGCGACGCCGCGGCCAGGCTCGACGCGTACCCCTCCGAGCACACCACGATCCACTCGACGTCGTACCCCGACGCCTGCGGGATCCGGTGGCCGCCCGTCGGGTCCAGCCGCCACTCCAGCACGTTGCGCTCGATGATCAGCGCCCCGGGGATCTCCCCCTCCGCCGCCCGCTGCGCCGCCGGACGGATGTCCACCAGCAACGCGCCGTCCAGCTGCGCCTGGTACGCCTCCCGGGCGCGCGGGCGGTACACGCCCTCGCGGGCCCGCTCCACCAGGTCGTCGATCGTGGTCACCACTGTTCCGGTCCTTCCTCGGAGGTGCGGACGAGCCCGCCGGCCCGCAGGTCGTAGTGCGCCATCGAGCTCAGCGGGGGCGAGTAGGCGTGCAGGGTGACGGCCGGGCCCGACGCCGTGTTGCGCACGTCGTGCACGTACTCGGGGCCGAAGGCGCGGGCCGTCCCCGCCGGGACGCGGCGGATCAGCAGGCCCTGGTCCGGGCCGCCGAGCGAGAGCTCCTCCAGTTCGCCGAGGGCGACGGTGAAGGCGCCGCGCGAGCCGCCGTGGTCGTGGAAGCCGGTGGACTGGCCGGGCAGCCAGCTGATCAGCCACACCTCGTGGTCGTCGTCGGCCACCAGGCGCCGGTACCAGCGCTCGTCCGTCGACAGGCGGACGTGGTGGATCCACTGGTCGGGCCGCTCGGCGAGCTCGCGGACGATCGCGCGCAGGGCGTTCGGGGTGAGCGGCGCGCGGGCTTCCTCGACGGCTGTGTCGGCGGCGGCGTGGGTGTCGGCGGCGTACGTGGCGTCGGTGTTCGTGGCGGCGGTGGGTGGACGGTCGGGGGCGAGGTCCAGGCTCATTGGGCGTCCTCGGGTGCGGCGGGAACGTCGGGAGGGTGCGCCCGCCGTCCGGGAGCCGCGGCGGAGCGGTGCCGAAGGAGCGGCACGGCAGCGCGAGGGGTGCACCGGGCGGGGGCGGGTTCAGAACTGCGGATGCGGGTGCGCGGCGCGGGCCCTGGCAGACGTCACAGGGCGGAACCGGCGCGGAGGGGCAAGGTCAACAGGCACACATGGAGCTCGCCTGGCGTCGCAGATCGACGTGCAGGCGGCAGACCAGGGTGGTGCCGGAATCCATGGTCCGGATCCTTCCCGACCCGCGCGGCGGGAGTCAAGCGGGACCCGCAGTGCGTCCATACCTCGGACCAATCCTGCTCACACCTCGGACACCCCGCTCCTTCCACCCTCGTCTCCAGGCCCGCGTCACCCCTCGGCAGAGCGCCGCGGCGCCGGGGGAGTGACGGCCGATCGGGCCGTACCCGCGCTGCCGGGCGACTGCGCCGGTACGGGCCCCGCCCCGCCACCGGCCACCCGCTGCGCCGCCAGCGCGGCCTCGACCAGCGGAGCCGCTTGGTCGCCCAGATAGCGGCCCAGCGTCTGGTACGCGTCGAACTGCCGGTGGTCGAACCACTGGTCGCTGGTCAGGTCGTTCGGGAACGCCGCGTTGCCCACCGCGTAGGACAGCAGCTCGTACGGCATGTCGGCGGTCAGGGCGGCCTGGACGACGATCAGCGTGCCGTGCCGGGCGTCATCGCTCCCGCCGGATCCGCTCCCACCGGATTCGCCCGCGCCGGCGAGACTCGCGAGCGGCACCGGATAGTGGATGTCCCCCGTGACCACCGCCCGCTCCGACAGCCGCGCGGACAGCTGCGCCGCGAGCCCCCGCAACGGCTGCGGCCCGTCCGACGACGCCCTGCCGTCAGCGGCCGCGGCCTGCGCTGCCTGGGTGGCCTGTGCCACCTGCTCCGCGGCGCTCCCCGGAATCAACACCTCCGGATCGTGCAGCGTGATGACGACGCCCAGCTCCTCGCGCGCCAGCGTGATCGCGGCGGCGAGGTTGGCCGCGTACCCGGAGTCGCCGCTGGCGTCGATGCAGACCGCCGTCCGGACGCCGTGGCGCAGCAGTTCGACCAGGCCCAGGTTCTCGTAGTGCCCGCCGTCGGTGGTCAGCAGGAACCGGTCGTCCATCGGGAACCGCCCCGTCAGCTCCCGCAGTTGGTACTGCAGCCGCCGTACGGCCGGCTGCGCGGGGCGCCGCCAGTCCGGCACGCCGGACCAGTCCGGGCCCAGCACGGCCGGGTTGGGCAGCCAGGTGCCGAGCCGTGCGTTGGTGACCGCGAACAGCCCCTGGTACGCCTTGGACTGACGGCCCATCGCCGAGGAGAACGCCGCCCCCGAGACGGCCATCGCCGACTGCACGGTGAGGTCCCGGGCGATGTGCCGCCGGGTCCGCCGCTCCAGCAGGTCGGTGCGGGCGTAGCCGACGTCCGGACCGCCCACGTAGTCGTGCGACAGCGTGAAGGACACCGCCCGGCGGCCCGGCGGGGTGCGGGTGTCCCCGGAGAGGTTGGCCGCCGCCGAGAAGATCACCTGGGGGAAGTCCGGGTGCCGGGCGCCGTAGTGGCTGAGCCACGTCTCCTCGCGGAAGAAGTCGTACGGCCGGGCCACCACCGCGCCGCCCTCGGTGACCCGGCGGACCGCGAACGCCCTTGCCAGCCGCAGCCGGTAGAACGGGTGCAGGCTCATCCACGTCTGGTCCAGGTTGAGCCCGACCGCGCCGAGCACCAGCGGCAGCGCCACCTGGACGGCCGTCGGCCACGCGTACCCGGTCGCGACCGCCCAGCCGAGCGCGAGCAGCGATCCGGCCGCCAGGGCCGCCAGCGCCGCCCACACCACCACGTACTGGGGGAGGTTGGCGGTGAGGCCGCCGCCGAACCGGCCCGCTCCGCGCAGCGCCCCGGCGACCGCCGCCGCGCCCCGGCGGATCGTCCGGCGGTCGCGCCAGAGTATGCCGAGCAGCAGCGCGAGGTAGCTGAGAACGACGGTGAGGCTGAGCCCGGCGCCGGTGAGCCGCGGGCCCGCGGCCAGCGCGGCCTGGAGCCGCACTGCGCTCCACGCCAGCACGGGCACCGCGAGGACGCCGGTGGCCACCAGCGCGGCCAGCGCGAGGCTGCCCTGGAAGAGCCGGCGGAGCAAGCGCGGCAGCACGGCGTCCCAGCCGAGCGGGGGGAACACGAGTACCGAGAGCAGCCAGCACGCGGCGGCGGTGACGAGCAGGACGGCCAGGACGGTGACGGCGGGCGCGCGGAGGACCAGCGCCCCCGGCGACCCCGCCCCGCCGGTGCGCAGCCCGGCCGCCGCCAGGCCGTCCAGCGGAGTGACCGGCACGAGCCGGTAGAACCGGCTGAGCCCGAGGCCGACCACCAGGACGGCGGTGAGCAGCAGCGTGAACGCCGAGATCACGCCGCGCAGCAGCGTGCCGAGGGCGACCAGCCACTCGCCCGAGCCGTCGGCGATGTACTTGCCGTGGCGGCGGAGGTGGTCCTCCTCGGGGGAGCCGGGCTCCAGCACGGTGTCGGCCGTCAGGCCCGAGACGGCGTGCACGGAGGCGCCGGGCGCGGAGTCGCTGAGCGCGAGCTGCATCGCGCCGACCGCGTAGCCGCCGCCCGAGACGGAGACCAGGTACCGCGCCCGTCTCAGCCACGGCCGCAGCGACTGGAGCGCGCCGAGCGTGACGCAGGCCGAGCGGATGCCGCCGCCCGAGGCGCAGAAGCCCAGCTCGGCGGGTTCGCGCCCCGGCGGCACCCGGGAGCCGTCACGCCAACGGGCCTGGCCCGCCCGGGCGGTGGCGTCCGCGGGCGCCTCGGGAGGGGAGCCCGGTGCGCCGTTGTGCGGTGGCCACAGCGCCCCGTGCGTGGTGACGACCGGCCAGGGCGGGATCAGCGCGGGACGGTCGGGGGAGCCGCCGGGCGTCGCGTCCCCGTCCGGGCCCGGGGCCGTGACGGGTGGACGGGACCGCAGCCCCCGCACCGCTCGGACGGCGGTGACGGCGAGCGCCCCCGCGGCCGCGGCCCCGGCGGGCAGGAGCAGCAGCCACGCCGTGGTGGCCAGCCCCGAGGCGACGGCGAACGGCGCGTCCGAACCGTCCGGGCGGTCCAGGGCGCGGGCGAGCAGCACGTCCGCCGCGAAGGCGCAGCACGCCGCGAGCAGCCCGGCACCCCCGGCGGCGAGCGCGGTCAGCCGCCAGCGCGCCCGCCCGAACACGTACAGGCCGAGCAGCGCGGCGGCGGCCAGGGTCAGACCGGCGCCGCCGGTGAGCCAGGCGTCGGCCCGGAGGGCGGCCGGCCCGTCCCCGGCGCGGCCGCCGAGCGCCGCCAGCGCGGCCGTCCGCGAACCGGCCAGCCGCAGCGCCACCACCCCGCCGGGCGGCGCCATCCGGCGGAACAGCAGACTGCCGAGGGCGACGGGCAGCAGCGCGCCGAGCGCCAGCAGCAGACCCGCCCACGCCGGCACGGCGGGCGGGCCGGCCGGCGGATCCGCCCGCTGCGCCCACGCGAGCAGGCGGCCGGGACCGAGCCCGGGCGGCGCCTTGCGCACCGCCCTCCCGAGAGCCGTCGTCATGCCTGCCACCCCCTGATCCCCGGGCCCGCGCCGGCGGGCGAAGTCGCGCTGCGCCGCCGCACGGTAACGGTCCGAAGCGGCGTCCACGCGCGTTTTACCCACCTTGGCCGGAACCGGCACCCGGAACGCCCGGATTCACTCGAATGAGTAAGGAGCGCACTCCCGGGGTAGATGACCGATTCATCCCGTCCAGGCGGACCCGCGTGTCCGTGTAACAAGATCGCCCCGGACGCGTTACCCCCAACGTATTGTCAGGCCACCGAACCCGGCCTACGGTCGACAGATCGCAATTTCTACGCACGTAGACGCACGCCGCCGCACGCGGCTCCGCGTGGACGCACGCGGAGCCCCTGCCACGCCTGCCGAGCGTGCGCGGAATGGCGCGCGGAGACCGTGCCGCGACCCCGCACACCGGCCTGCGCGCCGCAGGCCAGAGCCACCCCGTCAACCCTCACACCGCAGGCCCGGCTCCCCGGCCGGGCCCCGGAGTTGCGGAGGTACCCATGTCGCAGATCGTCCGTGCCGCGCTCGTCCAGACCCGCTGGACCGGCGACCAGGAGAGCATGATCGCCCTCCATGAGCGGTACGCCCGCGAGGCAGCCGCCCGGGGCGCGAAGATCATCGGTTTCCAGGAGGTCTTCAACGCCCCCTACTTCTGCCAGGTCCAGGAGCCCGAGCACTACCGCTGGGCGGAGGCCGTGCCCGACGGCCCCACCGTCCGCCGCATGCAGGACCTGGCCCGCGAGCTCGGTCTCGTCATCGTCGTCCCGGTGTACGAGGAGGAGCAGGCCGGGGTGTACTACAACACCGCCGCCGTGATCGACGCCGACGGCCGCTACCTCGGCAAGTACCGCAAGCACCACATCCCGCAGGTCAAGGGCTTCTGGGAGAAGTACTACTTCAAGCCCGGCAACCTCGGCTGGCCCGTCTTCGACACCGCCGTCGGCAAGGTCGGCGTCTACATCTGCTACGACCGGCACTTCCCCGAGGGCTGGCGCGCCCTCGGCCTCGCCGGCGCGCAGATCGTCTACAACCCCTCCGCCACCAGCCGCGGCCTGTCCGCTTACCTCTGGCAGCTCGAACAGCCCGCCGCCGCCGTCGCCAACGAGTACTTCGTCGCCGCCATCAACCGGGTCGGCACCGAGGAGTACGGCGACAACGACTTCTACGGCACCTCCTACTTCGTCGACCCGCGCGGCCAGTTCGTCGGCGAGGTCGCCTCCGACAAGGAGGAGGAACTCGTCGTCCGAGACCTCGACCTCGGCCTGATCGAGGAGGTCCGCCAGCAGTGGGCCTTCTACCGCGACCGCCGCCCCGACGCCTACGGACCGCTCGCCGAGGCCTGAGGAGCACCCCGATGACCACTCCCGACCCCCGCCACCGCACCGTCATCCGCGGCGGCCTCGTCATCACCGCCGCCGACGAACTCCACGCCGACGTCCTCATCGAGGGCGAACGCGTCGCCGCCCTCGCCACCACCGGCAGCTCCGCCGCCGGGGCCTGGACCGCCGACACCGTCATCGACGCCGCCGGCCACTACGTCATCCCGGGCGGCGTCGACGCCCACACCCACATGGAACTGCCCTTCGGGGGCACCGCGGCCTCCGACACCTTCGAGACCGGCACCCGCGCCGCCGCCTGGGGCGGCACCACCACCATCGTCGACTTCGCCGTCCAGCCCGTCGGCGGCTCCCTGCGCGAGGGCCTGGACGCCTGGCACGCCAAGGCCGACGGAAACTGCGCCGTCGACTACGCCTTCCACACCATCGTCTCCGACGTCACCGACGGCGTCCTCAAGGAGATGGACGCGCTCGTCGACTCCGGAGAGTCCACCTCCTTCAAGCTCTTCATGGCCTACCCCGGCGTCTTCTACAGCGACGACGGCCGCATCCTGCGCGCCATGCAGCGCGGCGCCGCCAACGGCGGGCTTGTCATGATGCACGCCGAGAACGGCATCGCCATCGACGTCCTCGTCGAACAGGCGCTCGCCGCCGGGCACGCCGCGCCCCGCTACCACGGGGAGGTGCGCCGCGAACTCCTGGAGGCCGAGGCCACCCACCGGGCCATCAAGCTCGCCCAGGTGGCCGGCAGCCCGCTCTACGTCGTCCACGTCTCCGCCGCCTCCGCCCTCGCCGAGATCGCCCAGGCCCGCGACGCCGGGCTCAACGTCTTCGGCGAGACCTGTCCGCAGTACCTGTTCCTCTCCACCGACAACCTCGCCGAGGAGGGCGCGGACGGCTTCGAGGGCGCCAAGTACGTGTGCAGCACGCCCCTTCGGCCGCGCGAGCACCAGGAGGCCCTGTGGCGGGGGCTGCGCGCCAACGACCTCCAGGTCGTCTCCACCGACCACTGCCCGTTCTGCTTCGCCGGGCAGAAGGAACTCGGGCGCGGCGACTTCTCCAAGATCCCCAACGGCCTTCCGGGCGTGGAGAACCGGATGGACCTCCTCCACCAGGCCGTCGTCGACGGGCACCTCACCCGCCGCCGCTGGATCGAGATCGCCTGCACCACGCCGGCCCGCATGTTCGGCCTGCACCCGCGCAAGGGCACCATCGCGCCCGGCGCCGACGCCGACATCGTCGTCTACGACCCCACCGCGGTGCAGACCGTCTCCGCCGCCACCCACCACATGAACGTCGACTACTCCGCCTACGAGGGACGCCGACTCACCGGCCGGGCGCGGACGGTGCTCTCGCGCGGCACCGTCGTCCTCGACGGCGACAGGTGGCTCGGCCGCGCCGGACACGGCACCTTCCTGCGCCGCGACACCTGCCAGTACCTGGTCTGACACCGCCCTTCCCTTCCCCTCCTCCTCCGGTCCGTCCGCCGCCCGGGCTCCTTCCGGCCCCGGGCGGCGGCCCCGTCCCCTTCCTGGAGCCACCGATGGACATCGGCCTCGTCCTGCAGACCGATCCGCCCGCCCGCCTGCTCGTCGACCGGATGATCCGCGCCGAACGGGCCGGGTTCAGCCACGGCTGGACCTTCGACTCCTGCGTCCTGTGGCAGGAACCCTTCGTCATCTACAGCCGCATCCTCGCCGAGACCGAACGGCTCACCGTCGGCCCGATGGTCACCAACCCCTCCACCCGCACCTGGGAGGTCACCGCCTCCCTCTTCGCGACCCTCAACGACATGTACGGCAACCGCACCGTCTGCGGCATCGGCCGCGGCGACTCCGCCATGCGCGTCGCGGGACGCCGCCCCGCCACCCTCGACCGGCTCTCCCACGCCATGCACGCCATCAAGGAGTTGGCCGAGGGACGCACCGTCGAGGTGGACGGCACCGAGATGCACCTGCCGTGGGTGCGGCCCGGCGCCTCCCTGCCGATCTGGATGGGGGCGTACGGGCCGAAGGCGCTCGCGCTGACCGGACGCCAAGCGGACGGATTCATCCTGCAGTTGGCCGACCCCTACCTCACCGAGTACATGGTGAAGGCGGTGCGGGCCGCCGCCGTCGAGGCCGGCCGCGACCCCGACAGCGTCACCATCTGCGTGGCCGCGCCCGCCTACGTCACCGCCGACGACTCGCCCGCCGCACTCGCCCACGCCCGCGAGCAGTGCCGGTGGTTCGGCGGCATGGTCGGCAACCACGTCGCCGACCTCGTCAACCACTACGGCGAGCACTCCGACTTCGTCCCGGACGCCCTCACCGACTACATCAAGGACCGCCAGGGCTACGACTACAGCCACCACGGCCGCGCCGGGAACCCCGACACCGCCTTCGTCCCGGACGGGATCGTCGACCGCTTCTGCCTCATCGGGCCCCCCGCGGCGCAGCTCGCGCGGCTGGAGGAACTCCGCTCGCTCGGCGTCGACCAGTTCGCCGTCTACGCGATGCACGACGCCGTCGAGGCCACCATCGACGCCTACGGGACGGACGTCATCCCGCAGTTGTGACGCGCGACCGCGCCGTGGCGCCCAAGGCGGTCACGCCCTGCACGGACCACACCCGGGAACGGATAGGGGAGTTACCCATGGCCGACACCGCGACCACCGGCGGCGGACAGCTGCAGCACTCCGACGGACGGGTCGAACTCGACCCGTCCAGCGGGGAGTTGCCGCCCAACGGCTTCACCAACGACGACCTGCGGCCCGTCCCGGTGGCGCGGCGGACCTGGACCACCTACAACTTCCTCGCCCTCTGGGTCGGCATGGCCCACAACATCCCCTCATGGACGCTCGCCTCCGGCCTCGTCGCACTCGGCATGGACTGGAAGCAGGCCGTCCTCACCATCGCCCTCGCCAACCTCATCGTGCTCGCGCCGATACTGCTCACAGGACACGCGGGCACCAAGTACGGCATCCCGTTCCCGGTGTTCGCCCGCGCCTCCTTCGGGCTGCGCGGCGCCAACCTGCCCGCCCTCATCCGGGCCGCCGTCGCGTGCGCCTGGTTCGGCATCCAGACCTGGATCGGCGGCGAGGGCATCTTCCTGCTCGCGGGCAAACTCCTCGGCGAATCCTGGCGCACCGCGGGCGAGTTCGGCGGCTACCCGTGGACGCAGTGGCTCTCCTTCCTGATCTTCTGGCTGATCGAGATGGCCATCATCGCCCGGGGCATGGAAACGCTGCGGCGCTTCGAGAACTGGGCCGCGCCCTTCGTCATCGTGGGCGCCCTCGCGCTCCTCGTCTGGATGGCCCTCAAGGCCGGCGGACTCGGGCCACTGCTCGACCAGCCGTCCCAACTCGGCTGGGGCGGCGGCTTCTGGAAGGTCTTCTTCCCGGCGCTGATGGGCATGATCGGCTTCTGGTCGACGCTCTCGCTCAACATCCCCGACTTCACCCGCTTCGGCGGCAGCCAGCGCGCCCAGATCCGCGGCCAGGCCCTCGGCCTCCCAACGACGATGACGCTCTTCGCGCTGCTCTCCGTCCTCGTCACCTCGGGCTCGCAGGCCGTCTACGGCAAGCCGGTGTGGGATCCGATCGAACTCGCCGCGAAGATGGAGAGCCCGGTCGGCCTCCTCTTCGCGCTGCTCACCGTCCTGGTCGCGACGCTGTCGGTGAACATCGCCGCCAACGTCGTCTCGCCCGCCTACGACCTCTCCAACCTGCTGCCCAGGTTCATCGGGTTCCGGACCGGGGCGCTCGTGACGGGCGTCGTCGGGATCGCTATCTTCCCGTGGAAGCTGATCTCCGACCCTCACGTGTACATCTACACCTGGCTCGGAGTGGTCGGCGGCCTGCTCGGTACGGTCGCCGGGGTGCTCATCGCCGACTACTGGGTGCTGCGCCGTACCCGGCTCCGGCTCGCGGAGCTGTACCGGCCGGGCGGGGCGTACTGGTACGCGGGCGGGTGGAACTGGCGGGCCGTGGCCGCGCTCGTGGTCGGCGGCGTGCTGGCGGTCGGCGGGTCGCACGGCGGGCCGTTCCCGGCGGACGGGCTGGTGCCGGCGCTAAGGCCGCTCGCCGATTACGGGTGGGCGGTCGGGTTCGCGGCGTCGTTCGTGCTGTACGCGGGGCTGGGGTGGCGGGGGCGGCTGATGGCGGACGACTGACAGATGACAGATAACAGATTTCAAACTCTGTTATCTGTCATCTGTTTGTTGTCACCTGTCACCTGTCGTCCGTTGCTTGTCGTCCGTCGCTGGTCGCGCGCACCGCTCCCCGTCAGCCGGCAGCCCGCTCGACCGCCGCGAGGACCTTCGCCGTGCCGTCCTCGGCGGCGAGCGTGGCGGCCACCCCCGCGGCCCGGTCGCGGTACCGGGGATCGTCGAGGGTCCGGCGGATGGCGGTCGCGAGGCGGGCGGCGGTGAGGTCGCGGAGGGGGACCGGGCCGGGGGAGACCCCGAGCCGAGCCAGGCGCGCCGACCAGAACGGTGCGTCCAGCTGGGCCGGCACCGGGATGGCCGGTGTGCCGCAGCGCAGGGCCGCGGCCGTGGTCCCGGCGCCCGCGTGGTGGATCACCGCGGCCACCCGCGGGAACAGCCACTCGTGCGGGGTGTCGCCGATCGTGAGCACATCGTCCGTGTCCGCCGCGGTGAGCTCGCTCCACCCCGACTGCAGGACGGCGCGCACCCGGGCGGCACGGACCGCCGCGAGGACGGTGGCGGTGAGCCGCTCCGGATCGGGGACGACCAGGCTGCCGAATCCGACGAACACCGGAGGCGGGCCCGCCGCAAGGAAGTCCAGCAGACGCTCCGGCGGCTGCCATCGCCGGTCCGGGCACGGCCACCAGTACCCGGCGACGTCCAAGCGCGGGTGCCAGTCGGTCGGCCGAGGAATGACAGTGGGCGAAAACCCGTGCAGGACCGCGTGGTTGTGCCGCGCGCGGGCGATGCTGAGGCGCGGCAGGCCGAGGCGGCGGCGCAGCGCGCGGACGGCGGGGGCGAAGAGCTGGTCCGTCGCGGTCTGGACGGCGTGGCCGGCGAGCAGGTTGCCGGGCCCGCCGAGCGACCGGGTTCCCGTCACGGCCGGTGCGAACTCCCGGGTGGGAGCGATCGGTTGGAGGTAGAGCCCGATGCTGGGAATGCCGGCGGCCTCGGCGGCGGCCTGGCCGAGCGCGCTGGTGGTGCTGGTGGTGAGCAGGAGGTCGGTGCCGAGTGCGGTGGCGTCGGCGATGCCGTCCCCGAGTGCCGGCATGAACTGACGGCCCAGGCGCAGAAGTCGGAGTACCACGAGCGGTCCCGAACCGGCTTTCAGCAGGCGCCGCCCTTCGTCCGAGGCGAGTGCGGCCCGCGGGTCGACGGGCAGCGGGCGGAATTCGAGTCCGGCGGCGCGCACCTGGTCGGCGAACGTGGTGTGGGTGGCGACGGCGACCTGGTGCCCGGCCGCTCGCAGGCGGGTGCCGAGCCCGGTGAAGGGGGCGACGTCGCCCCGCGATCCGGCGGTGGCGATCAGGATGCGCATGGCCGCAGTATCCCGGCGCCGCCGCCGTGCCGGGAGGGTGCCACGCCCGTGCGTCCACCCTGCGGCCGCCCGTGTACGGGGCCCGGTCGGCGACCGTCCGCCAGTGCGTGCCGGAACCGGCGGACCGCCCTCGGGCGTCCGTACCGGCAGAGCGGTCGGACGGGGCCGTCCGCTGGAGAACGGGAGGGCACATGAGCATCGTCGCCTGGATCGTGCTGGGCCTGATCGCGGGAGGCCTCGCCAAGCTGCTGCTGCCGGGGAGGGACCCGGGCGGCCTGATCGTGACGACCCTGATCGGCATCGCCGGGTCCTTCGTCGGCGGCTGGATCTCCGCGCGCTTCCTGCACCGGCCGGTGGCGACGCACTTCTTCGACCTGGCGACCTGGGCGTCGGCGATCGGCGGCGCGCTCGTACTGCTGATCATCTACCGGCTGCTGTTCGGCAACTCCCGGCGCTGACCAGGCCCGGTGGACGGCGGCCGGTGGACGGCGGCCGGGCGCCGCGCCGGTCAGGCGGTCGCCGGCAGCTCGGTGACCCAGTCCGGCAGGTCCTCGCGGGCGGCCAGCCAGGCGGCGGGGACGCCGGCGAGGCCGGTCCGGGCGGCGACCACCCCGGCGGCGATGGCGCAGGCGGTGTCCTTGTCGCCCCAGCCTTCGAGGGTGTGCCAGATGGCGTCGGGCAGCGAGTCCAGGTGCCCGGCGGCGGACCAGAGCGCGAACGGCACGGTGTCCGGCGCGGACAGCCGGAAGCCCGAGCCGAGCACGTTCGCGGCGTGCCGGACACTGGCGTGCTCGGGCAGTCGGGCGGCGATCCGCAGGCCGGACCGCACGTCGCCGTCCGGCAGCCGCCCGGCCACCTCGGCCAGCAACTCGGCGCGGGAGGGCGGGTTCTGACCCCGGCTGCGGACGGCGAGCGCCGCGGCGAGTGCGACCGCGACCGAGCCGGCGACGGCCTCCGGGTGGAAGTGCGTGGTGAGCGCCTGGAGTTCGGCCTGCCGGGCCACCTCGTCCAAGTCGTCCGCGAACCACGCGCCGAGCGGCGCGACCCGCATGGCGGTGCCGTTCCCGTGCGAACCCTGCCCGTCGAACTGGGCGGCGGTGACGATCCGCCAGTCCTCGCCCTGATCTATCGCGCGCAGCACCCGGTGCATCGACGGGCCGTACTTGCGCCCGTACTCGCGGGCGTACTCCGCGGCGAAGTCCCGGGCCAGCGTGTCCTGTTGGATCTCGCCGTGGGCCGCCAGGTGGCGGACGAGGACGAGTGCCATCGCGGTGTCGTCCGTCCAGTGCCACGGCGCGGGCCGGGTGAGGCGCGCCGCGAGCGCGGCCGGGGCCTCGTCGAGCGGCACCGAGAACCAGCGGTCGCCGAAGGCGTCGCCGAGGGCGAGCCCGTGCAGGCTGTCGAGAACGGGACCGGTGGTGCCCGCGCGCATGTCATCCTCCGAGTGAGATCAACCGTGCGCGGAAGTCTGCACGAACACCGGGCGGACCGGCGACCGGTTTTCGCTCCGGCGCCGGCCCGTCCGGGCCCGGACGTGCGCCGTCACCTGGCGCGCAGGCCGTTGAGGATGAGCGTCCAGAGGGCCTCGAAGCGCTCGTTCGCCTTCGGGTCGGACCACTCGCCCGCGTACGCGGGGTCGTGGAAGTGCGCCGTGGCCTCGAAGACGGCGCGCGCCGTCGTGAGGATGTGGGCGAGCTTGAAGTCCTTCTTCTCCATGCCGTCCTGGACGATCTGCGCGATCTGGCGGACCATCGTGTCGATGTGCGCCTCGACCGTGCCGCTGTTCTCCTCGACCAGCACCATGTAGGTCGCGAACAGCTGCGGGTCGTCGAGCGCCTTCTTCCGCTTGGCCGCGAACAGCGTCACCAGCCAGCGGTGCAGCCGCTCCTCGGCCGGGCCGCCCTCGATCGAGATGTTCGCGAGCACGAAGTGCGCCTGGTCGAGCCAGCGCTGGGTGACGGCCTCGCGCAGCGCGGCCTTGCTCGGGAAGTGGCGGTAGACGCTGCTGTGGCTGACGCCGAGGATCCGGGCGACGTCCACGACGGTGGCCTTGGCCGGGCCGAACCGCCGCAGGACGTCCTCCGCAGCGGTCAGGATCTGCTCGGCGGTGAGGGTGGTGTCCGTCGTCACGGGAGGTACGTCCTTACGGGAGGGCCGCCCGCCGTGGGGGCGGACGGCAGCGGTACGGGCGGGGGTGTCTGGCGTGCGGTGTGCCGGCCGGGACGTGCTCCGGCCGGTCAGCGCTCGCTGTCGAGGCGGGCCATCTGGTCGGCGGCGTACCGCTCGCCCGCGGCCGAACCGGCCGGGACGACCGCCTCGATGGCCGCGAGGTCGGCGGCGGTGAGCTCGACGTCGAGCGCGCCGAGCGCCTCCGCCAGGCGGTCCCGGCGGCGGGCGCCCACCAGCGGGACGACGTCCTCCCCGCGCGAGGCGACCCAGGCGATGGCGACCTGCGCGACGCTCGCGCCCTTCGCCGTCGCCACGTCGCGCAGCGCCTCGACGAGGGCGAGGTTGTGGGTGAGGTTGTCGCCCTGGAAGCGCGGGCTGTGGCCGCGGAAGTCGGTGCCCGCCAGCGGGCGTTCGGTGTTCCAGTGGCCGCTGAGCAGGCCGCGCGAGAGCACGCCGTAGGCGGTGACGCCGATGCCGAGCTCGCGGGCGGTGGGGAGGACGGCTGCCTCCGAGGACCGGGAGAGCAGCGAGTACTCGATCTGCAGGTCGCTGATCGGGTGCACGGCGGCTGCCCGGCGCAGGGTGTCGGCGCCGACCTCCGACAGGCCGATGTGGCGTACGTAGCCGGCCTTGACGAGGTCCGCGATCGCGCCGACCGTCTCCTCGATCGGGACGGTCGGGTCCAGGCGGGCCGGGCGGTAGACGTCGACGTAGTCGGTGCGCAGGCGGCGCAGGGTGTAGGCGAGCGCCGTCTTGGTGGCGGCGGGACTGGTGTCGTAGCCGACCCACTGGCCGGACGGGTCGCGCTGGGCGCCGAACTTGACGCTGATCTGCACGTCCGAGCGGTCGCGGCCGCGCAGGGCGTCGTGGATCAGCAGCTCGTTGTGGCCCATGCCGTAGAAGTCGCCGGTGTCGAGGAGCGTGATCCCCGCGTCGAGGGCGGCGTGGATCGTGGCGATGCTCTCGGACTCGTCGGCGGGGCCGTAGAGGTCGGACATGCCCATGCAGCCGAGGCCGAGGGCGGAGGTGAGCGGGCCGGCGGCGCCGAGGGCGCGCTGCGCGGGCTTCGGGGTGCGGTCGGAAGCAGACATGAGGGCTCCAAGGGTCGGTACGGCGCCGGGAGGCGATGGACGAAGTGACCCGGGTGCCACTATGGCACGACAGCGAACAGATTTCAAAATCTGTTTGCTGTCATCTGTTATCTGAAATCTGTCATCTGTTACTCGTCACTCGCAGCCCCGCCATCCGTGCCCCCGCCCCCGCCCCCGCCATCCGTGCCGTCAGCCCCGCCCCCGCACGCGCCGCTCCGGTCGCAGTACGGCTGCTCGGCGCTGCGTCCGCACCCGCACAGCATCGCCCTCGGCGTCTCCCGCACCTCGCCGTCCGGGCCCGCCACGCGCAGCTCGCCGCGCAGCAGCAACCGCCCGTCCGCGGTCCGCGTCACCGTCGTCGGCCGGTCCGGCGGTTCCGCCTCGCCGTCCGCGAGCCGGTAGCGCAGCGCGCCGGTCGGGCAGCGCCGCACGACCTCGGCGACGTCCGCGGCGGGCGCCGCGTCCGGGGAGATCCACGGCCGCCGACCGGTGTCGAACACCGCCGGCAGCCCGTGCACGCACTCGGCGGCGTGCCGGCAGATCCCCGCGTCGAACGTCACCGTGATCCCCGCGGCCTCGTACGCCTTCGCGCCGCGCGCGGCGGTGCCGTCGCCGCCCATCAGTCGCTCACCCGGCTGCGGTTCTCGTACGCGAGGTCCGTGTACTCGGGGTGGCGGATCATCCAGGCCTTGATGAACGGGCAGGTCGCCAGCACCGGCAGGTTCCGGGCGCGGGCGTCGTCCAGCGCGGCGCGGGCCAGCGCGCCCCCGACGCCCTGCCCCTCGAAGTCCGGTTCGACCACCGTGTGCGGGTACACCACCAGGTTGTCGCTGCGCAGGTACTCGGCGAAGCCCGCCATGCGGTCGTCCACCCAGGCCTCGAAGCGGTTCCGCTCCTCGGCATCACGTACGGACAGGGTCATCGCGGGCTCCTCGCTGCCGGAATCGCGGGGCCGGGCGTGGCCCCGGTCCATCATCGAGCGGCCGGAGCCGCGTCGCCCGTCGGTTCGCCGGATACCGTGGCCGTGTCCTCGCCGGCCAGGGGGCGGAGTCCGGTGCGCGGCGCCGCGTCCCAGGCCGCCCGGCCGCCCGGGGCGCGCAGCAGGCAGGCCCGTGCCGGGGGCAGGTTGCGCCAAACCGTCCGCTCGCCCAGTCCGTACGCCGCCTCGAACCGTCGCAGCAGGCGGACCACCGCCCGGTGCCGGGCGCCGCGCCGTGGTCCGGAGGTGAGGGTCCGGGCGGCCGTCGTCCCCAGGTAGCCGAAGTACGTCAGCTCGCCGCCGGGGACGAGCAGCCGCACGTACAGGTCCAGGAGCCTTCGGACCTGCGCCGGTTCGAAGTTGGTGAACGGCAGCCCCGACACGATCGCGTCGTAGCGGCCGCCCGCCGGGCCCGCCGCATCGTCCAGCTCCTCGACCCGGCAAGCGGAGAGCCGCAGTTCGAGCCCCGCCGGACGCGCGGCCAGCACCCGGTCCTCGCGCAACCGGTCCGCGAAGCGCGGGTTCGCCTCGACGACGTGCAACCGGTCGCCGGGGCGCAGCACTTGGACCAGCCGCCGGGTCACCGCACCCGTTCCGGCGCCGACCTCCAGTACCGAGATCGGCCGGTTCGGACGGCTGGTCGCCGGAATGACCAGCGCGTTCACCAGCTCCGCGCTGCTCGGCGCCAGCGCACCGGTGTCGTGGAAGGTGCGCAGTGCCTCGGCGAAGAACAGGAGATGGTCGCGGGTCGCCGATTGGGGTGAACTGCCGTGCGGAGATGATGAGTCGGACCATTCGTTCGTCATGCCGTCGACGCTAGGAGCGCCCGAAGTCCCCGGAATCGGCCGATGGACCGCGCCGACCCCTGACGAAGGTCGAGGGTCCCGGTGGCCGCAAGGAGGGGGCCGCGTCGCGTCGGCCGCCCGTAGCATCGAGCCGGACGGATGGAGGGATCGTCGGGAGAGGGCGGGGGTGGGCCGATGCGCACGGGCCCGCTCGGCTGGTACGGACCCGGCCGCCGCCCATGGGTCGACACGCTGCTCCTGCTCGCCGTCCTCGCGCTCGCCGTCGAGGAAGCGCTCGTCCACTGGTCCCGCACGGACGATCCGTTGCGTGTGCCGGAGGCCGTCGCAACCACCCTCGCCTCGCTTTCCCTGCTCCTCGCCCGCCGGTATCCGGTGGCCTCCGCCGTGCTGCCGGTCCTCACCGGCGGTCTGCTCAACCGCGCCCTGCCCGGATTGTTCAGCGTCTACCACCTCGCCTATCTCGGCCGCGTAGGTCCCGCCGTCGTCGGCGGCACCGCCATCGCCGTGCTCAACGCCACCCGGGCCGACACACTGGTCGGCTGGGCCGGCACCACCGGATCCCAACTCCTGCTCCAGGCCGCGACACTGTCCGTCGGCCTCTGGCTGCACGGTCGCCGCGTCCTGATCCGCACCCTGCGCGAACAGGTCGAAACACTGAGCCGCGAACGGGAGTTGCGCGCCGAGCAGGCCCGATCCGCCGAACGGGCCCGCATCGCACGGGAGATGCACGACGTCCTCGCCCACCGCCTGAGCCTCCTCGTGCTGCACGCCGGAGTCCTGCGCGACCAGGCCAGGGCCGGTACCGTCGCCGAAGACCCCGACCGGCTCACCCACCGGCTCGAACTCCTGCGCACCACCGCGGCCCACTCCCTCGACGACCTGCGCGACGTCCTCGGGGCGCTGCGCACCGACCCGCCGCCCAGGCAGCCGGCCCGCGAACCGAGGCCGCAGGACGGTGAACCGGGGTCACGGGCGGAGGAGTCCGCGCGGGTGGCGGCGCCTCCCCTGTGCGATCTCACCGAGCTGGTCGGCGAGGCCGTGGAGGCCGGACAGGAGGTCGAACTCGCCCTCGTCGGCGATCCCGACACCGTCCCGACCACCCACCGCCTGGCCGTGCACCGGCTGGTCCAGGAGGCGCTGACGAACGCCCGCAAGCACGCGCACGCCGCACCCGTCACGGTCCGGGTCGGCTACGGAGCCCCGGCCACCACCGTCGAGGTTCGTAATGGTCCAGGATCGGCGACGCCCAACGGCTGTGCGAGTGGCGGAGGTTACGGCCTGGTGGGGCTCGCCGAACGTGTCGCCGCGCTCGGCGGACACCTCGACGCCGGGCCGGACGGCAGTGGCGGCTACCGCCTCTCGGCACGCCTCCCGGAACGCCTCCCGGCAGCGGAGCGCCCGTCGCAGGCGCTCCCGGAGGTCCCTGCCGCGCATGGGGCGGTGTCGGCTGGAGCGGACGGTCCGCGGCGGCGGCCAGGCCGACCGGATCCGGACGGTCGGGTTTCGGCCGAGTCGGACGCGGGAGGGCCGGATTCCGCTGGGCCGGTTTCGGCCAGGCCGTCGACAGACAGACCGGATCCGGACATAGTGCCCGGCCCGCCCATCCTCCTGACCTCCACTTCGCCCCCGCTGCCCGAGGACATCCCATGATCCGCACAATGGTGGTCGACGACGACGCACTGGTCCGGCTCGGCCTCGTCGACCTGCTCGCCCAGGACCCCGGGCTCGTCGTCGTCGCCGAGGCCGCCGACGGCCTCCAGGCCGTCGAACTGGCGGCCGCCCGACGGATCGACGTCGCGCTGATGGACATCCGGATGCCCCGCCTCGACGGCATCGCCGCCACCCGCCGCCTGCGCGAGCTGCCCGAGGCCCCGCGCGTCATCGCGCTCACCACCTTCGACCTGGACGAATACGTCTACCGGGCGCTCGCCGCGGGTGCCGACGGCTTCCTGCTCAAGGACACCCCGCCGGCCGAGATCGCGCGGGCCGTGCACGTCGTCGCCGGCGGACAGGGCATGCTCCACCCGTCCGCCGCCCGCCGCCTCATCGACCGCTACCACCGCACGGGCGCGCCCCGGTCCGTCGCGGCCCGCAACAGGGTCTCCGGGCTGACCCCGCGCGAGACCGACGTGCTGCGCGAACTCGCCGACGGACTCTCCAACGCCGAGATCGCGGGTGTCCTCGGGATGCGGGAGAGCACCGTCAAGGCACACGTCAGCCGGATCCTCACCGCCCTCGGCGTCGGCAACCGCGTCCAGGCCGCGCTGATCGCACGCGACGCAGGGCTGGTGGCGGACGGCGCCTGAGCCCGGCGCGTCCCGGCACCGCCTCCGGCTCCCGGCCCGGCGGGTGACCCCGATGCCCCTGGTCGCGCCCCGGATTCGTACCGCGCGCTGAGCCCGTGTCACCCATCCGGCGTGGAAATGCGGCGCCTTGGCGGTTTGCGCTGCCGAAGCGCGGCGGCGGGTCCATGGTGGAGGTGGACGCGATCCGGCGACCGCGTCCGCGCGCCGAACCGGGCCCGCACGCCGAGCGTCCGCCGCCGTTCCCCGACGGGTGCCCGAGGCTGGGTCCGGCCCGGCACGCTGGGAGCAGGGCCACCTCGCAGGAAGCCGAACGGTTCTTCTAGGCTCACATCTCGGCTTCCCTGCGGTGCGCTCACCGCGCCCACCGCTACGAAGCCGCCGTCCACGGGGCACCGGGTGAACCGGAGCCACCGGATCGAGCGAGGAGGACGCAATGCCAAGCACGCCGACCAGCCGTTCCACCGCAGTTGGGCCGGACGGGCCGTCCGGACGGACCGCCCACCAATCCGGCCGCCCGGCCCGGCCCGCCCGGGTCCGGCACGCCGGATGGACCGGCCGGCCGGTGCGGCCGCTGAATACCGGCGGCGGCCGAGGAGGCGAGCGTTGAGTCCCCAGATCGTAGGGTCGCCGCGTGCGACCGCGGCCGCCACGACTGCACCGGCCGCACCCGGACCCGCCACGACTGCGCCCGCCGAGGCCGCACCCGCCGAGGCCGCACCCGCCACGGCCGCACCCGCCGCGACTGCGCCCGCCACGACCGCGCCGAAGTCCACGCCCAGGACGACGTCCACCGCAGCCTCCGCGCCGGTGCCCAAGGCCGCCTCCTCCGTGAACGCCACTGTGACCGCCACCGGGAGGGCGACCGTGCCTGGCGCCACCGAGGGCGAGACCCGGTCCGAAACCCGGTCCGAAACCCGGTCCGAGGCCCGCGCTGCGGCCCGGTCCGAGACCCGTGCTGCCGACGCCCATGTCGTCGAGGCCCGGCCCGGCGCCGTCGCCCAACCCGCCTCCACCGCCGCGCTCCCCGGGCTCCCGCAGGCCCTCAGCACCCGCGCCCGGACTCTCGCCGGCGGCGTCCGACGCCGCTGCGCCGACCTGGCGCGGATCGAGTCCCCGAGCGGTGACGCTCCCCGACTCGACGCCCTCGCCGAGGAGTTGGCCGCCGGCTTCCGTGCCACCGGAGCCACCGCCCGTCGCGAACCCGGTCCGGCCGGCGACCACCTCGTCCTGGAGTGGGCGGGGCAGGACGAGACCCTGCCCCACCTGCTCATCGTCGGCCACCACGACACCGTCTGGCCCGTCGGCACCCTCGCCGACTGGCCCGTCGCCGAACAGGACGGCATGCTCACCGGTCCCGGCGTCGTCGACATGAAGGGCGGCCTCGCCGTCCTGGAAGGCGCGTTCGCGCTCCTCGCCGACCTCGGGCAGCGGCCGCACCGCAGCGTTCGGGTGGTCGTGGTGTCCGACGAAGAGATCGGCAGCCCGGACGGGCGGCGCCTCGTGGAGCGCCAACTGCGGGGCGCCGCAGCCGTCCTGGGCCTCGAACCGCCGCATCCGGACGGCCGGCTCAAGACCGCCCGGCGCGGCAGCAGCCGGGTGCGGCTCACCGTCACCGGCCGGGAGGCCCACGCGGGCAACGACTCGCGCGACGGGGTGTCGGCCGTCGACGAGCTCGTCGACCAGCTCGTCGTGGTCCGCGGACTGGCCGGTCAGCCCGGAACGGAGCTCAACGCCGGTCGGATCAGCGGCGGTTCGCGTGCGAACGTCGTCGCGGGGCGGGCCGAGGCCGAGCTCGGCCTGCGGTTCTCCACCGCCGAGGCGCAGCGCCGGACGCTCGACAACCTGGCTCGGCTGACCGCCCTGCGGCCGGGGGCGCGGGTGCGCACCGAGGTGCTGTCGAGCCGTCCGGCGTGGCCGGAGCGCTCGGGCAATCCGCTGCTGAGGCACGTCCGTTCGCTCGCTGCGGTGCTGGGGCAGCAGCTCGACGGCGGTCCGGCGGGCGGCGCGGGGGACACCAACCTGCCCGGCTCGCGAGGACTGCCGACGCTGGACGGCTTCGGCGCGGTCGGCGCCGGGGCGCACGCCCGGCACGAGTACATCCGGATCGATCAGCTCGCTCCCCGGATCGCCCTGCTCGCCGCGCTCCTCGCGGTGCCGCTGCCGAGGCTGCGGGACCGCGCGGAGGGCTGACGGGCGGGCGGGCGACGACTGACGACGAACAGATGACAGCGAACAGATAACAGATGACAGCGAACAGATTTTGAAATCTGTTCGCTGTCATCTGTCTGTCCACCCGCACCGCACCCCCGCACCTCCCGACGCCCCCGCGCCCCCGCATCCCCCGTCACCCGCGCCATCCCCGCCACCCTCATCCCTTGCCAGGGCCCTGCCTCGCCGCGCAGAATGGTACCGACCGAACGGTCAGTCGGTTGATGCGCGGCGAAGGCACGTGAGAGGGGACCGTGGTGACAGCAGAGGTGGCCGAGCCGGTCCCCGCACAGACGCAGGAGGAGCGGTTCGAGGCGGTGATCGCCGCCGAACAGCGGATCGAGCCCCGGGACTGGATGCCCGACGCCTACCGGGCGACCCTGATCCGCCAGATCGCCCAGCACGCGCACTCCGAGATCATCGGCATGCAGCCCGAGGGCAACTGGCTCACCCGCGCCCCGTCGCTGCGCCGCAAGGCGATTCTCCTCGCGAAGGCCCAGGACGAGGCCGGCCACGGCCTCTACCTCTACGCCGCCGCCGAGACGCTCGGCGTCGACCGCGCCGAGCTGACCGAGAAGCTGATCTCCGGCCGCCAGAAGTACTCCTCGATCTTCAACTACCCGACCCTCACCTTCGCCGACGTCGGCGTGATCGGCTGGCTGGTCGACGGCGCCGCGATCTGCAATCAGGTGCCGCTGTGCCGCTGCAGCTACGGCCCGTACGCCCGCGCGATGGTCCGGGTCTGCAAGGAGGAGTCCTTCCACCAGCGCCAGGGCTACGAGCTGCTCATGACCCTCATGCGCGGCACCGACGCCCAGCGCCGGATGGTCCAGGACGCGGTCGACCGCTGGTGGTGGCCGTCGCTGATGATGTTCGGCCCCTCGGACGCCGACTCCCCGAACACGGCCCGGTCGATGGCGTGGCGGATCAAGCGCCACACCAACGACGAGCTGCGCCAGCGCTTCGTGGACATGACCGTCCCGCAGGCCGAGCACCTCGGCGTGACCCTCCCCGACCCCGAGCTGCGCCGGAACGAGGAGCGCGGCGGCTGGGACTTCGGCGAGCCCGACTGGGCCGAGCTGACCCGCGTCATCAAGGGCCAGGGCCCGTGCAACGCCCAGCGCGTCGAGCGCCGCCGGGCCGCCCACGAGGACGGCGCCTGGGTCCGCGAGGCGGCCGTCGCCTACGCGGAGAAGCGCGCCGCCGAGCACCGGCGCGCCGAGTACCGGACCGCCGAGCACGGGACCGCCGAGCGGCCCAGCAGCACCGAACAGGAGAACGGAAAGTGACCGAGTCCAACGTCGACGGCGCCGCCAAGGCCGGCTGGCCGCTGTACGAGGTGTTCGTGCGCCCCCGGCGCGGCCTGAACCACGTCCACGTCGGTTCGCTGCACGCCTCCGACGACCGGATGGCCCTGCTCGCCGCCCGCGACCTCTACACCCGCCGCAACGAGGGCGTGAGCCTGTGGGTGGTCCGCTCGGACGCGATCACGGCCTCCACCCCGGACGAGCGGGACCCGTTCTTCGAGCCCAGCGGCGACAAGATCTACCGCCACCCGACCTTCTACGACATCCCCGAGGATGTCCCGCACATCTGACGGGGGAACCACCGTGCACGACCACACCGCACCCGCCGGCACCGCCGCCGCACCGGACGACGACCACGTCTACCTCAGCCTCTCCGAGGCCGCCCCCGGCCCCGAGGGCGAGGGCCGCTGGGCGTACGGGACGGGCTTCGCCGACCCGCTGCTCGGCGTGGACAGCGCCTTGCCCGAGGGCGTGGACGGCGCCGACCTCGCCGCCTACTGCCTGATGCTCGGCGACGACGCCCTGATCCTCGCCCAGCGGCTGATCGAGTGGTGCACCCGCGCGCCCGAGCTGGAGGAGGAGGTCGCGCTCGCCAACCTCGGCCTCGACCTGCTCGGCCAGGCCCGCCTGCTGCTCACCAGGGCCGGCCAGGCGGACGGCACCGGGCGCACCGAGGACGACTTCGCGTACTGGCGCGAGGAGCACGAGTTCCGCAACGTCCGCCTCGTCGAGACGCCGAACGGCGACTTCGCGCACTCGGTCGCCCGCCTGCTCGTGTTCGCGACCGCCCGCGGCGCGCTGTACGAGGCGCTGAGCGCCCACCCGGACCCGGTGCTCGCGGCCGTCGCCGCCCGCGGCGTCAAGGAGCTGACGTACCACCGCGAGTACGCGACCGCCTGGACGCTGCGGCTCGGCGACGGCACGCCGTACTCGTCGGCGCGCATGCAGGCCGGGCTGGACGCGGTGTGGCCGCTGCTGGAGGAGCTGTTCACGGCGCACCCGGTGGAGCTGCGCGTGGGCGTCGACCCGGCGGTGCTGCGCGAACCGGTGCTGCGCTCGCTCGCCGCGGTCCTCGCCGAGGCGGGGCTGACGGTGCCGGACGTGCTGCCGCTGGCCACCGTCCTGGGCCGCGCGGGCCGGGACGGCGTGCACACGGAGGTACTGGGACCGCTGCTCGCGGAGCTGCAGGTGCTGGCCCGCGCCCACCCGGGGGCGACGTGGTGACGGGCGCGGGCGTGTCGGCGGAGCCCACCGTGCGGGACCTGGCCCGCGCGATCGCCGCGGCCGTCCCGGACCCGGAGCTGCCCATGCTCACCCTGGCCGACCTGGGGGTGCTGGCCGACGTCGAGGCGGACGGCGCCACGGGCGCGGTGACCGCCTGGCTGACCCCGACGTACTCGGGCTGCCCGGCCGTCGCGGAGATGGCCGCCGACGTCGACCGCCGCCTGCGCGCGGCCGGCTACCGGGACGTCCGGGTGCGGCTGCGGCTGGACCCGCCGTGGTCCACCGACATGATCACCGCCGAGGGCCGCCGCAAGCTCGCCGAGGCGGGCATCGCCCCGCCGCGCCCGGGCGCGGGGGCCGCTGGTGCGGCGCCGGTCGCGCTCACCCTGGGCCCCACCCGGACGGCCGCCTCCGCCGCCCCAGTGCCGTGCCCGCAGTGCGGGAGCGCCGACACGGAGGAGCTGTCCCGGTTCGGTTCTACCGCCTGCAAGGCCCTCTGGCGCTGCCGCGCCTGCCGCGAGCCGTTCGAACGCGTCAAGGAGATCTGAATGCCCGCCGCCAGCGCCGAGACCAGCGCCGAGACCAGCACGGAGACCAGTGCCGAGAACAGCGCTGAGACCAGCGCCGGGATCAGCGTCGCGGCTCCCGCGGCCGCCCGCCGCCCCGTCTTCCACCACCTGCGGATCTCCGGGATCGAACGGCTCTGCGAGGACGCCGTCGCGGTGACCTTCGCCGTGCCGGACGCGCTCGCCGCCGCGTACGCGTTCCGGCCCGGGCAGACGCTGACGCTGCGCCAGGAGGTGAACGGCTGCGACGAGCGCCGCTCGTACTCGATCTGCGCCCCCGCCGGCGGCCCGCTGCGGATCGCCGTCCGCGAGGTGCCGGGCGGTCTGTTCTCCCGTCGGCTGGTGCGCGAGGCCCGGGTCGGCGACGAGCTGGAGGTGCTCACGCCCACCGGCCTGTTCAGCCCCGAACTCGGCGTCCCCGCCGACCACGTGCTGCTCGCGGCCGGCTCCGGCATCACCCCGATGCTGTCGATCGCCGCGTCCGTCCTGGCCGCCGACCGCGCCTCCACCGTCACCCTCCTCTACGGCAACCGGCGCAGCGACACCGTCATGTTCGCCGACGAGCTGGCCGACCTGAAGGACCGCTACCTCGGCCGCTTCCAGCTGGTCCACGTGCTGTCCCGGGAGACCAGGGACGCCGAACTGCTCAGCGGCCGTCTGGACCCCGAGCGGGTGCGCGCGCTGCTCGGCGCCCTCGTGGACGTCGGGCGGGTCGGGCACTGGTGGCTGTGCGGCCCGTTCGGCATGGTCGCCGGGGCGAAGGACCTGCTCGCCGAACTGGGCGTGCCGGGCGAGCGCGTCCACCAGGAGCTGTTCCACGCCGAGGACGAGCCGGTCACGGAGCGGGCCGACGACCCCGACGCGGCGGACGCCGGGGCGGACGGCGTGCACAGCGAGGTCACCGTCGTCCTCGACGGGCGCGGCAGCACGCTCTCCCTCCCGCGCGACCGCTCGATCCTCGACGGGGCCCAGCGCTCCCGCCCCGACCTGCCGTTCGCCTGCAAGGGCGGCGTCTGCGGCACCTGCCGCGCGCTCGTCACCGACGGCGAGGTGGAGATGCGCCGCAACTTCGCGCTGGAGGAGAAGGAACTGGCCGCGGGCTACGTCCTCACCTGCCAGGCCCGCCCGCTGACGGACCGGGTGACGGTCGACTACGACCGCTGAGCTGACCCGGGACCTGCCGCCGGACCGCCGTCAGCTGGGTCCGGACCGCGCCCGGACCGCGCCCGGACCGCGCCCGGACCGTGTCGGACCCCGACCACGTCAGACCCCGACCACGTCAGACCCCGACCGGGTCGGGTCGCCTCGTCGGCTCACCCGCCGGCTCACCCGCCAGATCCCCCGCCGGGTCGCCGAGCAGGCGGACCAGGTCGTTGACGGCGGCGCGCCCGGCCCGGTTGGCGCCGACCGTGCTCGCCGACGGCCCGTAGCCGACGAGGTGGACGCGCGGATCCGCGGTGGCCCGGGTCCCGGTGAGGGCGATGCCGCCGCCGGGGGAGCGCAGCCCGAGCGGGGCGAGGTGCCCGACCTCGGGGCGGAAGCCGGTCGCCCACACGATCGCGTCCACCGCCGACTCCTCGTCCCCCCAGGCGACTCCGTGCTCGGTGAGCCGGTCGAACATCGGCCGGCGGTGCAGCGCGCCCAGCTCCTCGGCACGCCGGTACGCGACGGACGGGCCGAGCCCGGTCACGCTCACCACGCTGCGCACGGGCAGTCCCAGGCGGACCCGCTCCTCGACCTTCGCGACCACTGCCCGCCCGTACTCGGGGGTGAACGGCCCCTCGTGGAAGACCGGCGGGGTCCGCGTGACCCACACCGTCTCGCCGACCGCCGCGACCTCCGACAGCACCTGGATCGCGGACGCCCCACCGCCCACCACCAGCACGCGCTTCCCGGCGAACTCCGCCGGCCCGCGGTACTCGACATAGTGCAGCTGCCGCCCGGCGAAGTGGCCCGGGTAGTGCGGCAGGAACGGGCGGGTCCAGGTGCCGGTGGCGTTGATCAATGCCCGGGTGGACCAGGTGCCGTGGTCGGTCTCGACCAGCAGCCGCGAGTCCGGCCGGTCCGACTCGGCGCGCACCGCGTGGACGGTCACGGGGCGCACGACGGGGAGCGCGTGCCGCGCCTCGTACGCCGCGAAGTACCCCGGCACGACCTCGCGGGCGGCGGAGGCCGGGTCGGGGGCGGGCAGTTCGGCGTCGGGCAGGTCATGGAAACCGTGCACGGTGGCCATCCGCAGGGAGGGCGAGCGGTGCGCCCACGCGCCGCCCGGACCGCTCCCCGCGTCGAGCACGACGAAGCCGCCGTCGGCGTCCGCCCGGTAGGGGGCGAAGCCGCGGCGGCGCAGGTGGTAGGCGGCGGACAGGCCCGCCTGCCCGGCACCCGCCACCAGGACGTCCACCCGCCGCTGCCCCGCGTCGTCGGTTGCACCGTAAACAGTCACGCCGATGAAACATCGGGGGTGGGGCGGGTGTTCCCTACCGCCCCCGGAGCCCCCAGGAGCCCCCCGGGGGCACGGATCAGCCGGACCGGCCGCCTCAGGTCGTCGGGGAGATCACGGCCGCCGTGCCGTACGCGCAGACCTCGGTGCCGACGTCCGCCGCCTCCGTCACGTCGAAGCGCATCATCAGGACCGCGTTGCCCCCGCGCGCCTTGGTCTGCTCGACCAGCCGCTCCATCGCCTCGTTGCGGCTCTCCACCAGGGTCTTCGTCAGACCCTTCAGCTCGCCGCCGATCAGCGACTTCAGCCCGGCACCGATCTGGCTGCCGATGTGCCGGCTGCGCACGGTCAGCCCGAACACCTCGCCGATCACGTGGTCGACGCGGAAGCCGGGGATGTCGTTGGTGGTCACGACCAGGACGTCGGCGTTCGGGCCCTGCCCGCCGCCGTACTCGTTGATGTCAGCCATGGGCCCCATCCTGCCGCCGTCGCGCGTCCGAGTGACAGAGGCGTGGCCGGGGCGTGGCGGACAAGGTGTCCGGAAGCTGGTTCAGACCGGTGATCGGGCGGCCGAAAAGCCGTACCGTAGCCCCATGGGCGAGCGAAGCGATCATCCACAGGGGCCGGGCGCGGCGGAGGACTCCGGTGCGCAGGAGATCGAGGCGACGGTGGTGCTGGGCCTGCGGATCACCAACTGGCCGGCGCTGCGCGCCGCGGCGATCGCGGCCGTGGAGGAACTGGACTTCGACGGCATCGATCCGGCGGGCCAGCGCCGTGACCTGCTGCGCGAGGTGGCCGAGGACGCCAACGCGGCGCTCGGTGCGCTGCTGCACCCGGACCGGCTGGTGGCCGCGATCCCGGGCGTCGAGGCGATCGGCGGGACGCTGGAGATCAGCGTCACCGAGGACTTCGCGCCGGATTTCGCCGAGCTGTTCCCGCTGGAGGGCGACGACGAGGACGGCGGCGGCGCGGGCGGGGACTGGACGCTCACCCCGCGCACCGCGTGCCTCCTGCACGCCCAGCTGCTCGGGCTGGCCGACGCCGCGTACGACGACCTCGACGAGCACGGGGACGACCCGGTCGCCGACGGCGAGGACGCCGACTGGACGGTCTTCGCCCGGCTGCCCCAGCGCACCTGGCGCCTCCACCGGGGCTGGCGCCGCGGGATGGCCCGGGCGTTCGACGACCTGGCCGACGACCTCGCGCTCGGCGAGTGGCCGCTGCCGCGCTGCCTGGCCGAGGAGATCGCGCTGCGGATGGCCCTCCTCGACGCCCGCGCGCTGCTCGGCGCGCAGCCCGAGTCGGTGGCCGACATGATGGGCGACCTGCCCGCCGACCTGTACGACTACGACTGGGACGGCTGCCACGACGAGCTGTTCGGCGTCTACGGGCCGGACGACGGCGACCCGGAGCTCGCCACCGAGCAGCGCACCGAGCTGCTGCTGGCGGCGACGCACCCGGAGGGCTGGTTCCTGGCCTACGAGGACGCGGAGGAGCGGGACGGCCAGCGCGGCTACCGGCGCTGACCCGCCGTCCGGCGCGTTCCGGGGGCGGCGGCTAGGCTGCGGACATGTCCGATGTATCTGATATGCGCGACGTGCCAGCAGGCCCGGACGGGCTCCCGGCGGCCGGGGACGACCAGTTCCTCTCCCGGATCGCGCTCGGACTGGACGGCGTGCAGGCGGCGCAGCGCGGCCGTACGGCCGAGGCGCGGGCCAGCTTCGAGGCGCTGTGGGAGGCGCTCGGCGAGCGCGGCGACGTCTTCCACCGCTGCGTGCTCGCCCACTACCTGGCCGACCTCCAGGACGACCCGCGGGCCGAACTGGAGTGGGACCGCCGGGCGCTGGCCGCCGCCGACTCGCTGACCGCCGAGCGGGCCCAGACGTACGAGTCCGCGCTCCAGGTGCGGGCGTTCTACCCGTCGCTGCACCTCAACCTGGCCTCCGACCACCTCAAGCTGGGCGAGGCCGACCTCGCGCGCGAGCAACTGGAGCGTGCCGTCCGCAGCCTGGACGCCCTGCCGGAGGACGCCTACAGCGCGGGCATCCGTGCGGCGGTGGACGAGCTGCGGCAGCGGCTGCGGTAGCCGCCGGCGGGTCTGGCCGGTGGGTGTGGCTGGCGGGGTGTGGCCGGCGGGGTCTGGCCGGCGGGTGTGACCGAAGGGTGCGGCAGAGGGCTGGGGCCGGGCGGGACCTGCCGTGATCGGGTGACCCGGGGGGCTGGCATGCTGGACGGGTGACTTCTCCGTTCGATGCCCCCGTTCCCGTGCCCACCTCGGACGACCGCGACGGCCGGCCGCAGTACGTGCTGCCGCTGGTGGTGCGGATGGAGCGGGCCACGCCGCCCGGGCGGACGGACGCGCTGGAGACGTCGGCCCGCGCCGTGCTCACGCTGCTCGCCGACCCGCGGGTCACCGAGGCGGACGGCGAGTGGACCGAGCGGGTCGCCGCGTGGGAGGACGCGCGGATCCGCAAGGTGGTCCGGCGGGCCCGGGGCGGGGAGTGGCGCCGGGCCGGCGAACTGCCGGGGATCACCGTGCGGGGGCGGGAGGCGGAGGTGCGGGTGTTCCCGCCAGTCCCGCTGGACGGGTGGCCGAAGGAGCTCGCGAAGCTCCAGGTCTCGGGGACGGACCTGGAGGAGACCGAGGAGATCGGCGCCCCGCAGGCGGGCCTGCCGGTGCTGTGGCTCAACCCGGACGTGGAGATGAGCGCGGGCAAGACGATGGCCCAGACCGGGCACGCGGCCCAGCTCGCCTGGTGGCGGCTGGACGAGGCGCAGCGCAAGGAATGGGCCGAGTCCGATTTCGCGCTCGCCGTGCGGACGCCGACGCCGGAAGCGTGGGCGGAACTGGTGGCGAGCGGCCTCCCGGTGGTCCGCGACGCGGGCTTCACCGAGATCGCCCCCGGCAGCTGCACGGTGATCGCGGAGCACCCGGCGCTGCGCTGAGCCCGAGAACCGGATGCCGTCGGCGCGTCGACGGTGCCCCGGAGCGGAGCCGGCGCCCGGCCTCCTCGGTCCTGCCTGGCCGGGCCGGGTCGACGCCGTGTCGGGCTGCCGTCCCGGCCGCCGTGGTCCGCGGGCCGTCGAGCGCGGCGAGGGCTCCCGCGCGGATGTCGTCACCCGGAGAACCAGTACCGGGCGTCAGGCCGCGATGAGCTCCTTCTCGCGGGCCGGTGTCTCGACCTGGGGCTTCCTGTTCGGCAGTGAGAGCCGGAAGACCTTGCGCCACGCGGAGAACACCTGCTTGGGCAGCGGCCCGGTGACGTACTCCAGCTCGTACTTCTCGAACAGCGCGCGCACCTTCACCGCGACTTCGGCGTACCGGTTGCTCGGCAGGTCCGGGAACAGGTGATGCTCGATCTGGTGGGACAGGTTGCCCGTCATGAAGTGCATGGCCCTGCTGCCGCTGATGTTCGCCGAGCCCATCATCTGGCGCAGGTACCACTGGCCGCGCGTCTCGCCCTTGACCGACCGGCGCTCGAAGACCTGTACGCCCTCCGGGAAGTGCCCGCACATGATCACCGAGTGGGTCCAGATGTTGCGGACCAGGTTCGCGGTGAACGTGGCGGCGAGCGTGGTGAGGAACGACGGGCCCGACAGCAGCGGGTGGATCACGTAGTCCTTGAGCACCTGCTTGCGGATCTTGCGGCCCACGGCCTTCGCCCGCGCGCGGAACTCCGGGTTCCCGCGGCGGCGCTTGTGCAGGTTCTTGCCGAGTTCGAGGTCGTATGCCGCGATGCCGTACTCGAAGAAGCAGGCGTTGACGAAGTTCCACAGCGGTTGGCCGAGGTGGAGCGGGTGCCACTTCTGGTCCTCGTCGACGCGCATGATGCCGTATCCGAGGTCGTTGTCCTTGCCGATCACGTTGGTGTACGTGTGGTGCAGCTCGTTGTGCGAGTGCTTCCACTGCTCGGCCGGCGAGACGTGGTCCCACTCCCAGGTGGTGGAGTGGATCTTCGGGTCCCGCATCCAGTCCCACTGGCCGTGCAGGACGTTGTGGCCGATCTCCATGTTGTCCATGATCTTGGCCACGGACAGGCCGGCGGTGCCGAGCAGCCACGCGGGCGGGAAGATCGAGAACAGCAGCACGCCCCTGCTGGCCAGCTCGAGCTTGCGCTGCGCCGAGATGACCTTGCGGATGTAGGCGGCGTCCTTCTCACCGCGGTCGGCGATCACCGCGTCGCGGATCGCGTCCAGCTCGCGGCCGAGCTCCTCGATCTGCTCCGCGGTCAGGTGGGCGGTGGGGTCGATTGCGGTCAAGGTGCCTCTACCGTTCGATGTCGCAGGGGCCCGCCGCGGCGGACACGCAGGTCTGGATGAGGACGCCCGGCTCGGCCTCGGTGATCTCGCCGGTGCGCAGGTCGCGGACGGCGCCCGCCTTGAGCGGCGTGACGCAGCCGAAGCAGATGCCCATGCGGCACCCGGAGGGCATGAGCACGCCGGCTTCCTCGCCGATGTCCAGCAACGGCGTGACGCCGTCCGCGTCGACGGTCTTGCCGGTGGTGCTGAACGTGACCTCGCCGCCGCCGCCGTCGCCGTTGCCGGCGACGATGCGGGGGCGGAACCGTTCGGTGTGCAGGCGCTCTCGGAGGCCGTGTTCGGCCCAGCGCTCCTCTGCGGCGTCGAGCAGGCCCGAGGGCCCGCAGGCCCAGGTCTCGCGCTCGGCCCAGTCGGGCACGAGTTCGCCGAGGCGGGCGATGTCGAGCCTGCCGTCCGTGGAGGTGTGCACCTCGGCGAGGCGCAGCTTCTTGTCCGCGACCAGGCCGTGCAGTTCGTCGCGGAAGATCACGTCTTGCGGCCGGGGCGCGCAGTGGACCATGACGACGTCGTCGAACTCGATGTCGCGCAGCATGCCCATCACGGGCGTGATGCCGCTGCCGGCCGTCAGGTAGAGCACCTTGGCGGGCTTGGCGCGCGGCAGCACGAAGTCACCGGTCGGCTGATCGAGCTGGACCAGCGTGCCCGGGGTCGCCCTGCGGACGAGGTGGTTGCTGACCTTGCCGTCCGGGATCGCCTTCACGGTGATCGTGATGCGGCCGTCCCGGCGGTCCGTCGGTGAGGTGATGGAGTAGGAACGCCACAGGCGCCTCCCGTCGACGTCGACCCCGATCCGTACGTACTGACCGGCAGTGTGGCCGCGCCAGCCCCGTCCCGGCCTGATCACGACGGTCGCGGCGTCACTCGTCTCGGGGTGCACGGCCTCGATGCGCCCACGCAGGTCGGCGCCCGCACGCAGCGGGCTGACCAGGTCGAGGTAGTCCGACGGCAGCAGCGGCGTCGTGACCATCTCCAGCAGTTTCCACGCCCTGCTGCGGAGCGCTGCACTCGTCATGACTCCAGCTTGCTGCGCCTCGAGGCGTAAAGTCCTGACCGTAGGACGTAAATCCGATCGGCTGAGTTGTTCGCAGGGAACAAGAACATGAGCCAAGCAATCCGGAGGGCCGGCGAGCTGGTCCTGGACGAGACGACGGTCACCGCGCTTCGGGCCGCGCTGACGGCCACCGCCGACGAGGTCGTCGAGGCGATCATCGACGAGGTCCCTCCCTACGCCAACGCGCTTTCGGGCCGCATGGGCGGCACCATCCGCCGAGCCGTCCGCACCGCCCTGGGGCACTACCTGGACCTCGCGAGCGGGAACGCCACGGGCGGCGACGCCGGTGACGCGGCCTACGAGCTGGGCCGCGGCGAGGTGCGGGACGGCCGTTCGATGGACGCCCTGCTCAGCGCCTACCGCGTCGGCGCCCGTGTGGCCTGGCGATGCCTGGCAGCGGGTGCCGTGCCGGCGGGTCTGCCCGCCGCCGAGGTCGCCAAGTTCGCCGAGCTGACCTTCGCCTACATCGACGAGCTCTCCGCCGCGAGCGCCGCGGGCCATGCCGACGAACTGGCCGCCCGGGGCAGGGCCCAGGAGCGCCACCTGGAACACCTGGCCCGCGACCTCCTCGCCGGCGCGAGTCCGGACGTGCTGCTGGCCTCCGTTCAACGGGCCGGGTGGCAGCCCCCGGTTACGCTGACCGCGGTCCTGCTGCCCGCCGCCCAGGCCCGGCCCGCCTACCGCGTGCTCGACCCGAGCACCCTCGTCCTCGACGATCTGCCGGACGCCACCGGTGTGCTGCTCGTCCCCGATGCCGACCGGCCACACCTCCTGCGGCAGCTGACCGACCGCACCGCCGTGGTCGGCCCGGCACGGCCATGGATTCGTGCGTCCGCCTCGTACGCGCGAGCCGTCCGTGCGCGCTCCCTCTCCTCTGAGATTCGCGACACCGAGGACCACCTGCCCGAGCTGGTGCTGAGCGCGGACGCGGACGCGTTCGCAGACCTGCGTACCCGAGCCCTCGCGCCGTTGCGGACCCTGCCTGTCGCGACCGCACGGCGGCTGGAGGAGACGTTGCGGGCGTGGCTGCTGCACCAGGGCAGGCGGGACGAGGTGGCGGCGGCGTTGTTCGTCCATCCTCAGACGGTCCGGTACCGGATGTCGCAGCTGCGGGAGCTGTTTCCGGATCTCGCCTCGCCCGACCGGGTCCTTGAACTGACCCTGGCGGTCGGTCTTCGGGGCGGCTGACGCGTACGTCGACCGTCCACGGCTGTGTCTGGCCGCCTCGCCCGAGCGGCGAACGGTCGTCGGGTGACGGCGAACAGGTAACAGCGAACAGATAACAGATTTCAAAATCTGAAATCTGTTATCTGTTCGCTGTTTGTCGTCACCCGACGGCAGTCACTCCGCCGCCCTCGCCCCCTCCGCCGCCGTCGCGCCCTCCGCGAGGTGCTTGATGGCCAGGAGGCGCCGGTCCCAGGCGTCGGCCAGGTCGGCCATCCAGCGGGCGGTGGCCGTGAGGGTGTCGGGGGCCGGCCGGTAGCGGACTTCGCGTCCGGCGCGATGGGCGGTGACGAGGCCCGCCTGGTCGAGGACGGCGAGGTGCTTGACGATCGCCTGCCGGGTGACGGGGAGTCCGTCGGCGAGCTCGGTGGCGGTCGCCGTGCCCCGGGCGGCCAGGGCGTCGAGGACGTGCCGCCTGGTCGGCTCGGCGAGCGCGGCCAGTACCGCCGCGACCGGATCGCTTCCGTGCTCCGGTGTCACGCGGGCAACTTCGCGACATGGAGGACGAGTTCGGGAAGCTTCCGATCCCATCCGGCGCTGTTCTGCTCGTGACGGGCCAGGACGGCTTCGGCGGGCAGGGCGAGGGTGGCGAAGCCGCTCTCGACCATCCGCAGTCGGGTGCCGCCGGGAACGGCTGTGAGGGTGAACCGGACCAGCGTGGAGTTGTCGGCGGCGGGCTCCTCCCCGGCCGCGCCCTGCGACCAGCGGTAGGAGAACACCGCGGGCCGCTCCACCTGTTCGATCCGGGCGGGCAGCGTGCCGTGCACCCCGTGGTCGAAGACCATGCGCCCGCCCGGCCGCAGGTCGATCTCGGCCGGGGCGCCGCTGCCGAACCAGCGGCCCAGGAACTCGGCCCGGGTGAGGATCTGCCAGACCCGCTCGCGGGGTGCCGCGATGACGATCTCGCGTTCGATGCTGTCGGCGGCCGTGCCGTCGGTGACCGTGCTGTCGCTGACCATGCCGTGGATCTCCCCCATCCGGTGCCGTTGTGTGCAAGTCCAGCGTTGCACGTCGATCCGCCGACGTGCAACCCGAAAGTTGCTAGTGGCCCGACGCCTCGTACCGCCGCATCGCCCGCAGTCCGCCGTAGGCCGCGGCGGCCGTCCACGCGGTCATGATCAGCAGGCCCGTCCAGTGGCCGTAGTGGATGCCCGGCTCGGTCCGGGTGCGCATCGCGTACAGGCCCGCGCGGTCGGGGAGGAACTGGCCGGCCTCACGTACGCCGGGGATGGCCGCCAGCCACGTCGTGCCGAGGAAGACCATCGGCGGGATCAGGCCGAGGGCGGCGCTGAGGTTTCCGAGCATCGCCGTCAGTCCGAGGCAGAGGGTGACCAGCAGCGGGTGGTAGGCCACGCCGGCCAGGAAGCTGCGGGCGAGGCCCGGGGTGGAGAGGTCGAGGCCGGTGGTCGCGGCGGTCGCGGCGAACGAGCCTGCGGTGGAGGCCAGTCCGAGCAACAGGCCAAGCCAGCAGCCCACGGCGAGCTTCGCGCCGTACAGGCGTCCGCGCGACGGGACGGCGGTCAAGGAGGTACCGATCATGCGGGTGTTGAACTCCTGGCCGATCAACAGGACGCCGAGGCAGGCCACGCCCACGTGGCCGAACAGCAGCCCGTAGTGGATCGTCGCGGCCGGCTCCTTGCCGGGCGGTGCAGGGTCCCGCCCGGATGCGGCGCCGACGGCGGCGGTGATGCCGACGGTAAGCGCCAGGGTGACCAGCGGCGCCGCCCATTGGGACGGCAGCGTGGTGAACTTGATCCGTTCGGCGCGCAGTGCGTTGTGCGTGGTGGTCATGACGGTCCTCGGTTTCCAGAGCAGTTGGCGCGCTCGTGGTCGGCGCTCTGTGGTCCGTGGGCGGTGGCCCGTGGTCAGGCGGCGCGGCGGCGCAGGGCGTGCAGGCCCGCGTACGCGGCGGCGCCCGCCCAGAGTGCCGCGATCAGCAGGCTGGTCCAGTGTCCGTAGGCGACCTGCGGGTCGTCGGTGTAGTGCAGCGCGTACTGGCCGGCGCGGTCGGGCAGGAACTGCACCACCCGGTCTGCTCCCGGGATGCCGCCGAGGAGCGGCGAGAGCAGGAAGACGGTCGGGGCCAGCAGGCCCATGGCGGCGGTGAGGTTGCCGAGCAGGGACGTCACCCCGAGGCAGAACACCGTCAGGAGTGCGGGGTAGAGCACACCGGCGGTGGCGCTGCGCACCAGAGCCGGCCCGGTCCACTCGCCGGGGACGGTGGCGGCGTACCCGGCGAACGCGCCCGCCGTCCCGACCATGCCGACGACGAGGGTGGCCGCGGTTGCGAGGGTGAGCTTCGCGCCGTACAGGCGTCCGCGCGACGGGACGGCGGTCAGGGAGGTGCCGATCATGCGGGTGTTGAACTCCTGGCCGATCAGCAGGATGCCGAAGCAAACCACCGGCAACTGGCCGAAGTTGAGGCCGTAGTAGACGCCGGAGCCGGGGTCGTCGGTGAGGTGGGGCTCCGTGCCGCCGAGCGCGGCGCCGACCGCAGTGGTGATGCCGGGGGTCAGGAGGAGCGCGAGCAGGGGCGGGATCCAGAGCGATGGCAGGGTGGTGAACTTGATGCGTTCGGCGCGAAGGGCGTGTCGAAACACGCTTCCAGCGTTGGTGGTTGAGCTCATGTTGCGGCCGCCGAGCCGGCGCGGTACTCGACGCTCTCTGCCGTCATCCGCATGAACGCCTCTTCCAGGGAGTCCTGTTGGAGGGCGATCTCGTACAGGACCACACCGTGCTCGGCGGCGAGTGCGGCGATCCGTTCCGGTTCCGCCCCGCTCACCTCCCAGGCTCCGTCGTCCATTTGGGCCGCCGATACGCCGTCCGCGGCCAGCTGGTCCGCGGTCAGTCGGTGCGCTGCCAGCCGGTCTGTGGTCAGTCGGTCTGCGGTCAGTCGGTGCGCGTCGTCGTCGCCGAACAGTGCGGCGAGCTTCGTCGCGTCGACGGCGCGGACGCGCACCCGGGGGCGGCCGTGGCGCTCGATGAACTCGGCCGTCGGGGCGTCCGCGAGCAGGCGGCCGCGGCCGATCACCACCAAGTGGTCGGCGGTGAGCGCCATTTCGGACATCAGGTGGGAGGACATCAGCACCGCCCGCCCCTCGGCGGCGAGCTCGCGCAGCAGGGTGCGGATCCAGCGGATGCCCTCGGGGTCGAGGCCGTTCACCGGCTCGTCCAGCATCAGGACGGGCGGGTCGCCGAGCAGGGCCGCGGCCACCCCGAGGCGCTGGCGCATGCCGAGTGAGAAGCCGCGGATCCGGCGGGTGGCCGCGTCGGCCAGACCGGCCTGCGCGAGCACCTCGTCCACCCTCTGCTCCGGAAGGCCGTTGCTCGCGGCGAGCCAGCGCAGATGGCCGCGTGCGGTCCGTCCACCGTGCAGTGCGTGGGCGTCGAGCAGGGCTCCCACCCGCCGCAGGGGGTACGCCAGTTCGGCGTACGGGCGGCCTCCGGCCGGGCCGCCGCCGCCGATCAGCGCGCGGCCGGTGGTCGGGCGCTCCAGGCCAAGGACCAGGCGCATCGTCGTGCTCTTCCCGGCGCCGTTCGGGCCGAGGAAGCCGGTGACGACGCCGGGCCGGACAGTGAAGGACAGGTCGTCGACGACCCGCCTGCCCTCGTACTCCTTCGTGAGGCCCTGGATCTCGATCACGGCCGCGCGCTCCTTCCTGCCGTACCTCTTTGTTCCTCTCGCCGGGCCCGAAGGCGTTCCGGCCGGGCGCCCGTGCCGGTCCTCCGGCGGGTGGCTCCATTGGACCGGGGCGGGCCGGTCCGGCGGATCCCGCCGCGGAGGGGATGCGCCTCCCTCTCGGGAGGGAGCCGGTCGTGCACCGGCGAGGGACGCCAAGGGTGGTGCTGACCTGGCAGGATGGCGCAATGCCGAGGTTCATAGCGCCGTTGCTCGCGGGCGCCACGTACGCGCGCTGGCTGCACCTGCTGATCGGGTGGGTCTTCGCGGGCGTCGTGCTGATGATCTATCCCGGGACGTACCGGAAGGGCCTCGCCGAGATCCTGGCGCAGAGTGTCGCAGTGGACGCCGTCCTGCTGGCGCTCGTCGCGCTGGTGCCCGCGATGCGCCGTGCGGAGGGCGTCCAGGCGCGGCTGCTGCTGGTGCCGGACCGCGAGGAGGACATCGCCGCCGAACCGTCCCGCACCTGGGCCGACCGGCGGCGCACGGCCGCCTGGCTGATCGGGCGCGTCGCGCTCGGAACGGTGACGGGGTTCGCGTCGGTGGCCGTGCTCACCGCCGTCTATGCGCTACTGACCGGATCCGACACGGCCTTCGCCGGGCTCCGACTTCCCCACGCACTGGGGCGGTTCTGGCGACCTCTGACGGCACCGGTGCTGCTCTTCGGCTACGGCTGGCTGGTTGTCTGGGCCGGGCGGCTTCAACTGGCGATGGCCATAGGGCTGCTGAGTCCATCACCGGCGGAGCGCCTTGCGGAGGCCGAACTACGGGCCGAACGCCTATTGGAACGCAACCGGTTGGCCCGCGAGCTGCACGACTCCATCGGCCACGCCCTGACGGTGACGGTCCTTCAGGCAGGTGCAGCGCGCGAGGTCGGAGATCCAGCGTTCGCCGCCAAGGCGCTCGAAGTCATCGAGGAGACCGGCCGCAGGGCGATGGACGACCTCGAACGGACGCTCGTCCTGCTGCGCGAGGCTCCGGACGGAACGGCCACCGAGAATCCGGGCGTTGAGCACCTTTCTTCCCTCTTCGACACCGCGCGGGCGGCGGGGAATCCGGTCGACGCGTCGATCGACGTGCCCGCCGGCGTCCTGCCCGGGGTGCTGTCCCGCGAGTCCTACCGGATTGTCCAGGAAGGGCTGACCAACGCCCTCAAGTACGCGCCGGGCGAGCTGGTCAGCGTCCGGATCGCCGTCCGGGACGGGCGGTTGGAGCTGCGCTGCGCCAACCTGTTGCGCAACGACTCACGCGCGCGCGGCGGTTCATCGGCTCGGGGTGCCGCGCCGGGCGGCCGCGGCGGGAAGGGGCTGCGCGGGATCCGCGAACGGGCCATCCTGCTCGGGGGCGAGGCCACGGCGGGGAGTGCGGGGACAGCGGGGACAGCGGGGCGGAGCGGGGGCGGCGCCGGCCCTGGTGAATGGGTGCTCGCCGTCCGGCTGCCCCTACGCTTGGGATCGTGATGATCAACAACGGGCGCACCGCCGGGACCGTCGACATCGTGCTCGCCGACGACGAGGAGCTCGTCCGGGCCGGCCTGCGGGCCGTCCTGGAAGCACAGGGCGACCTGCGGGTGGTCGGCGAGGCGGCCGACGGCGCCGAGGCAGTGGCACTCGCCCGCGCGCTGCGCCCGGACGTCGTGCTGATGGACGTCCGGATGCCCGTCCTGGACGGCCTGGCCGCGACCCGCGAACTCGTGCGGCCCCGGGCGGCGGCGCACCCGGATGGTCCGGGGGCCCCGGAGGAGCGGCTGCCGAGGATCCTCGTCGTCACCACCTTCGAGAACGACGACTACGTCTACCAGGCCCTGCGCGCGGGCGCGGACGGCTTCCTGCTGAAGCGCTCCCGCCCGGCCGAGATCGTCCACGCCGTGCGGCTCGTGGTGGCCGGGGAGTCGCTGCTCTTCCCGGCCTCGATCCGCCGCCTCGCCGCCGGCCACGGCAACACGGCGGCCCGCGCCGCGTTGGCGAGGGCGGCCCTGACCGAGCGCGAGGCGGAGGTGCTGCGGCTGGTCGCCCGGGGGCTCAGCAACGGCGAGATCGCCGACCGGCTCTTCGTCGGCGTGCAGACGGTCAAGACGCACGTCAGCAGCGTCCTCGCGAAGCTCGGCGCGCGCGACCGCACGCAGGCGGTCATCGCGGCGTACGAATCAGGGTTCGTCGAGCCGGCGGAGTAGCAGCCTCGGAGTCCAAATCTCGGAGGACAAGTCTCGGAATAGGCGTCTCGGGGCGTCTCGGGGCGGGGGTAGGGGCAGGGGGCGGCGCGGCGCGGGCCCCTGCCTCAGGCCGGGTAGGCGTGCGTCTGGGTGGCCTTGACCGACGCCCACACCGTGGTGCCGGGCGCCAGGTCGAGCTCCGCGACCGCGGCCGGGGTGAGGTCCGCCGCCATCGGCAGCTCGCCGGTCAGGTCCGCGCGGACCTGGTCGCCGTGCAGGTCCAGCCCGACGACCTTGGCCTCCCACACGTTGCGCGCGCTGGAGTCGGGCCGCTCCCGGTGCAGCGTCACCGCGGACGGCGGGAACGCGACGAACGCCGGACCGGACAGCTCCTCGGTGGTGGCCAGCACCGTGCCGTCCGCCAGCTCGACCCGCCGGCCGTCCGCCCGTCCCTGGTACAGGTTGAGGCCGACCAGGCGGGCGATGTAGTCGGTGCGCGGCCGCCGGGCGATCTCCGCCGGGGTACCGGACTGCACCTCCTGGCCCCCCTCGATCACCACCAGCCGGTCCGCCAGCACCATGGCGTCCAGCGGGTCGTGCGTCACCAGCACCGCGACCGCCTCGAACTCGGCCAGGTGGCGCCGGAGTTGGGAGCGGACGTCGAGACGGGTGCGGGCGTCCAGGGCGGCCAGGGGCTCGTCCAGCAGGAGCAGCCGCGGGCGCACCGCCAGCGCCCGCGCGAGGGCCACGCGCTGCGCCTGCCCGCCGGAGAGGCCGCCGGGACGGGAGGCGGACTGGTCCGCCAGGCCCATCCGCTCCAGCCAGACGGCCGCCTCGGCGCGGGCCTCGCGCTTGGGACGGCCCTGGCAGCGCGGGCCGAAGGCGACGTTGTCGAGCGCGCTGAGGTGCGGGAAGAGCAGGTAGTCCTGGAACACCACACCGACCGGGCGCTCCTCGGCGGGGGTGTGGACGTGGCGCGCGGGGTCCGCCAGCAGGGCGCCGTCCAGGCGCAGGTGGCCGCCGGTGAGCGGGAGCAGCCCGGCGAGGGCGCGCAGGGCGGTGGACTTGCCGGCGCCGTTCGGGCCGAGCAGGGCGATCACCTCGCCGGGCGCGGCGCTGAGTGCCAGGTCGAGCGTGAACGCGGCCCGTTCGATCCGCAGCCGGGCGTCGAGGGCGGGCGCTGGACGTCCGGGCGCGGGACTCCCGGACGCTGGACTTCCGGGCACGGGGCTTTCGGGCACAGGACCTTCGGACGCGGGATTTCCGGGCACGGGGCTTTCGGGCACAGGACCTTCGGACGCGGGATTTCCGGGCACGGGGCTTTCGGTGGCCGGGTTCCCTGATGCCGGGTTTCCTGAGGCCGGGTTCGGCTGAGCGGGGTTCACGGGTCCTGGGTTCATCCGGGCGGCGTCCATGGGGCGGGGGAGCGGGAAGGGGCGGAAGCGGTCATGGGGTGGTCACGGCGTGGTGGACATCCACCGGTCGCGCAGACCGACCAGGACGGCGACGGACACCGCGAGCAGCACCAGGGACAGCGCGATCGCCGCCTCCGGGTCGGACTCCATGGCGAGGTAGACGGCCAGCGGCATGGTCTGGGTCTTCCCGGGGAAGTTGCCCGCGAACGTGATCGTCGCGCCGAACTCGCCGAGCGCCCGGGCCCACGCGAGCACGGCCCCGGCGGCGATGCCGGGCGCGATCAGCGGCAGCGTGACACGGCGGAAGGCCGTCAGCCGGGACGCGCCCAGGGTCGCCGCGGCCTCCTCGTAACGGGGGTCGGCTGCGCGCAGCGCGCCCTCGACGCTGATCACCAGGAACGGCATCGCGACGAACGCCTCGGCGATCACCACACCGGTGGTGGTGAACGGCAGGGTGATGCCGAACGCCGAGTCCAGCCACGAGCCGACGATCCCGCGCCGCCCGAGGACCAGCAGCAGCGCCACGCCGCCGACCACCGGCGGCAGCACCAGCGGCAGCGTGACCAGCGCCCGGATGACCCGTCGGCCGGGCAGCTCCGTGCGGGCGAGCAGCCACGCCAACGGGACGCCGAGGACCAGCGACACCGTGGTGGCGAGCGTCGCGCAGATGAGGGACAGCCGCAGGGCGTCCCAGACGGCGGTGCTGGTCAGCTCCTCGGAGAGGGCGCTCCACGGGGCACGGACCAGCAGGCCGACGAGCGGGAGGATCAGGAACGCCAGCCCGAGCAGCGCCGGGAGCAGCAGCGTGGCCGGGACACGCGGCGCGTGCCGGCGTCGGCGCGGTCCCTTCCTGGCACGGGACGGCGTAGCGGGCGTGCCGGGCGTGCCGGGCGTGCTGCCGAGAGTGCCGGTTGCGCGGGCCAGGTCGGCGGCTGGGCGGGCGCCGGCCGGGGTGTCCCCGTGGCCGGTGCCCGCCCCGGTGCCGTTGTCTCGGCCGCTCACGGTGCCTGGAAGCCCGCCGCGGTCAGGACCTGCTTGGCCTCGGGCGACTGCACGTAGGCGACGAACGCGGCGGCGCCGTCCTTGTTCGGGGCCTTGGCCAGCGTGGCGATCGGGTAGTCGTTCACGGCCTTGGCGGCCTCGGGGAAGTCCACGCCGTCGATCTTGCCCGCGTCGGCCTTCACGTCGGTCTGGTAGACGAGGGAGGCGTCGACCTCGCCGAGCTCGACCTTCGTGAGCGCGCCCTTGACGTCCTGTTCGAGGGTGACGGGGGTCAGGTTGACGCCGGCGGCCTGCAGCGCCGTCAGGGCGGCGGCGCCGCACGGCACCTCCTTGGCGCACAGCGCGACCTTCACGCCGGAGGTGGTGAGGTCCTTCAGCCCGGTGATGTGCTTGGGGTTGCCCTTGGGCACGGCGATGGTGAGCGTGTTCTTGACGAAGGTGGCCGGCGTGCCGCTCGCGCCGCCCGCGTCCGTCACGGTCTTCATGGTGGCCGGGCTGGCGGCGGCGAACACGTCGGCCGGGGCACCGGAGTTGATGCTGGTGGCGAGGCTGGAGCTGCCGCCGAAGTTGAACGTGACCTTGGCGCCCGGGTTCGCGGCCTCGAACTTCTTGCCGAGCTCGGTGAAGGTCTCCTTGAGCGAGGCGGCGGCGAAGACGGTGATGTCGCCGGTGGCCTTCGGGACCGAGCCCGCGCTCGCCGTGCCGCCGGCCGCCGCCGAGCCCGCGGAGGCCGCCGGGGTCGTCGCGCCGGCCGAGGACTTGCCGCCGTCGCTGCCACACGCGGTGACCCCGAGGCTGAGGACGAGGGCCGCGGCGGCGGCGACGGCGAGTCTGCGGGTGGTGGTCGTGCGGGAGCCCATCGGTGCTTCCCTTCCTCGGCGCGCGCCGGAAGGGGCGCGGGGATGAGCCGCAGGTGCGGCCGTTACGGTGATCATAGTGCCGCAGATGCGAGCGGAAAATCGTCTGTCGCATTGCACAGGCGGGGCGTGGCGAGGGTGTCTTCCCAACTGTGGGAAGGCTCAAACGTGCACGGACGGTGGTGTCGGGGTGGCCCTGGGGTGGTCCTGCGCCCTGGGGGGGGGTGCGGCCGCGGATCGGGCGCTGCCGGAGAGCAGCACGGGAAGGCGCACAGTGGAAGGCGCACAGTGGAAGGCATGCGGTGGAAGGCATGCGGCGGAAGGTGCACGGCAGAAGGCCCACGGCAGGGGCGCGCTGAAATTCCGTCGCGCCCGGTGGTCCGAGCCGACAGAGTGGTGGCGGTCCGCGCCCGGCCACCCGGCCGGGTGCACCGAGAACCACGGGGAGGAGCCCGTCCATGTCCACGCTGCGCGTCACCGCCGAGAAGCTGGTCGTCCTGGAACACCCGAATGCCGACGCCCTGGAGCTCGCGCAGGTCGGGCTCTACCGGGCGGTGGTCGCGAAGGGCGTGTACCGGACCGGCGACTACGCCGTCTACATCCCCGAACAGTCCGTGCTCCCCGAAGAACTGATCGCGGAACTAGGCCTGACCGGCAAACTGGCCGGCAGTAAGGCGGACCGCGTGAGGGCCGTCCGGCTGCGCGGCGAACTGTCGCAGGGCATCGTCTGCCGCCCCGCCTCGCTCGCCGGCACCGACCTGGCCGCCGCGGCGGAGCACGGCGCGGACTTCGCCGAGGCCCTCGGGATCGTCAAGTGGCAGCCGCCGATCCCCACGTCGATGAACGGCGACGTCGTCCGCGCGCCCGACCTCCTGCCCTGGGTGGACATCGAGAACCTCAAGCGCTACCCGGACGTCTTCGAGCCCGGCGAGCCCGTCGTGCTCACCGAGAAGCTGCACGGCAGCTGCTGCCTCGTCACCTACACCGCCGCCACCGGCGAGGTGCACGTGTCGTCCAAGGGCATCGGCGCGCAGGGGCTCGCCCTGGCCGAGGACGAGCGCAACCTCTACTGGCGCGCCGTGCGCGCCCACGGCATACCGGACGTGGCCGCCCGACTGGCCGAGCGGCTCGGCGCCGAGCGCGTCGGCATCTTCGGCGAGGTCTTCGGGGCCGGCGTCCAGGACCTGACGTACGGCGCCGCCGGCCGGAGCGAGCTGCCCGGCTACGCCGCGTTCGACGTCTCCGCCGTGGTCGACGGGCAACTGCGCTGGCTGTCCGCGGCCGACCTGCTCGACGGCCGGCTGCCGCTGGTGCCCGAGCTGTGGCGCGGACCGTTCGACCCCGACACGGTGCTGGAGCTCGCGCAGGGCAAGGAGACCGTCTCCGGGCGCGAACTGCACATGCGCGAAGGCGTGGTGATCCGGCCGGTGACCGAGCGCTGGAGCCCGCTGCTCGGGAGCCGAGCGATCGCCAAGGTGGTCGGCGACGCCTACCTGACCCGCAAGGGCGGCACCGAGTACGAGTAGGGGCAGCGGCGGGTTCGGCGGACAGTCTTGCTCGGCGGGTGCGGGTGCCGGTGCCGGTGCGGGAGCCGGCCCGGGAGCCGAGGCCGGTGCGGGAGCCGGAGCCGGAGCGGGGCGAGCGCGTTCGGTACGACCGGGCGCGTTCGATAGGGCGTCCGCCCTCCCCGCGCACCCTTCCGCCGGTGATTACCGGTCAGTTAGGTTGTTGGGGCGCCGTGGAGAAGGAGACCCGATGACGATCGCCGCCGCCCCCGCACCTGCCGTCCCGACCCGCTCGATACCCGGACCGCCCGGCCTGCCCCTCATCGGCTCCGGACTCGACATCGGCCGCCGCCCGCTGCGCACCCTGCGCGACGCCCGGCGCGACTACGGCGACCTGGTCCGCTTCCACGTCGGGCCGATCGGCCTCGGCACGGACCTCTACGCGGTGTTCTCCCCCGAGGGCGCCCAGCAGGTGCTCGGCGGCGAGGCCGCCAACTTCCGCAAGGAGAACGCCTTCTACGACGAGCTGCGGACCAGCGTCGGCAACGGCCTGCTCACCAGCCAGGACGACGACTACCAGCGCCAGCGCCGGCTCATCCAGCCGCTGTTCACCCGTCGCCGGGTGGACGGCTACGCGGACGCGATCGCGCTGGAGTCCCGGGCCCTCACGGCGCGCTGGCACGCGGTGCCGGACGGCGTCGTGGACGCGGCGGACGAGATGTCGCGGTTCGCGCTGCGCACGGTGTCGCGGATCCTGTTCGGCGCGGACGTGGAGGAGGCGGTGGCGGTCGTGCACCGCAGCTTCCCGATCCTCGGCGCCTACGTCCAGGACCGGGGCGTCGCCCCGATCCGCCTGCCGCGCCACTGGCCGACCCCGGGCAACCGGCGGGGCGTCGGGGCGCAGCGGGACCTGTATGCGGTCTGCGACCGGATCATCGCCGACCGGGCGGTGCGCGGTGCCGACCCCGACGCGGACGACCTGCTGACGCTGCTGGAGCAGGCGCGCGGCGAGGACGGCGAGCAGCTGGACCGGGACGAACTCCGGGACCAGGTCCTGGTGTTCCTGCTCGCCGGGCACGAGACGACGGCGACCTCGCTCGCCTTCGCCCTGCACTTGCTCGCCGGGCACCCGGAGCAGCGGCGGCTCGCGCAGGAGGAGGCGGAGAAGGTGCTCGGCGGTCGGGCGCCGACTGCCGCGGACCTGGAGGAACTGCCGTACATCACGCGGGTGTTGAAGGAGGCGATGCGCCTCTACCCGGCGGCTTCGCTGATCGGGCGGCGCTCGGTGGAGGAGACGGTCATCGGCGGGCACGTCCTGCCGGGAGGCTCGCAGGTGCTCGTGGTGCCGTGGGTCACCCACCGGCACCCCGACCACTGGGAGGAGCCGGACCGCTTCGACCCGGACCGCTTCCTGCCGGAGCGGGAGAAGGGGCGGCACCGGTACGCGTGGTTCCCGTTCGGGGGCGGTCCGCGGGCGTGCATCGGGCAGCACTTCTCGATGCTGGAGGCGGTGCTGGCGCTGGGCGTGCTGCTGCGGGACTTCGATCTGGAGGTGGTCGACCACCGGGTGGCGCTCGCCCAGGGGATCACGTTGCGGACGGCGAGCCCGATGAGGATCCGGGTGACGCCGCGGTGATCGGGTGAGGGGTGGCAGGGGACAGGGGGGCAGGGGCCAAGGGGGCGGGGGCCGGCGAACAGATGACAGATAACAGATGACAGATTTCAACATCTGTCATCTGTTATCTGAAACCTGTTCGCCGTTCGCGGACCGCCATTCTCCGCCCGCTGTTCGCCGCTCGCGCGCCCGCCGGTCCGCCGGGCTCTCCGGGCCCAATCGTCCCGGGGCGCAGAACCGACCCATTCGAGCACACGGTTCCCGCCCCGCGGGCAGCTTTTCGGATCTTCCGCTGGCCAGTGCCGGTCCTCGGTAGCGTCCCACGCATCCCGGACCGGGGTCGCATGAGCGTCCGGCATATGACGGGGACGGGTCGACCGGAGGTCCCATGGGAAGCGTCAACCACCTCGGCTCCGGCTGGCTGACACCCACGCTCTCGTACGTCCTGGCCTGCGCGGGCGCCGCGCTCGGCCTGCGCTGCACCCTGCGCGGCCTCGCCGCGACCGGCGTCGCCCGCAGGAACCGGCTCCTGACGGCCGCCGCCGCGATCGGCTCGGGCATCTGGGCGATGCACTTCGTCGCCATGTCGGGCTTCGCCGTCGTGGGCACTGAGTTGCGCTACGACGTCCCGCTGACCGTCCTGAGTCTGTTGGTCGCGGTGCTGGTCACCGGGCTGGGCCTGGCCGTCGTCGCCTACCGCGGCCCCCGCGGGCCCGCCCTCCTGGTCGGCGGCCTCATCACCGGCCTCGGCGTCGCCGCGATGCACTACCTCGGCATGGCCGCCGTGCGGATGCGCGCCGACCTGCGCTACGACTCCGGGACGGTCGCGCTGTCGGTCCTGGTCGCGGTCGGCGCCGCCACCGCCGCGCTCTGGGCCGCCGTCACCATCCGCAACGGCTTCGCGGCGGCCGCCGCCTCGCTGGTCATGGGGCTCGCGGTGAGCTGCATGCACTACACGGGCATGGCCGCCGTCCACGTCCACCTCGAGCCCACCAGGACCGGCCCCGGCGGCGCGAGCCCCATGGAGTTCATCTTCCCGCTCGCCGTCGGTCTCGGCTCCTTCCTCTTCCTCGCCGCGGCCTTCGTCGCGCTCTCCCCGCCCGCGCAGGACCGGGCCGGCCGTCGCACGGCGGGCGAACTCGCCATCGAGGAGTTCCCGGCGCCTGCCGCGCCCGCGTCCGCGGACCCCGGCCGGCACGACCGGGCGGCCTGAGGGTGCCCGCGTACGGACGCGGCAGGTGTGCGGGCCGGGTGCCGCCCGGTCGGTGCGGCACCCACGGTCGGACCCGCGTTTCGGGGATCAGCCCCGGCTCTGGAACAGCACGCGGGTCCAGGTCGAGTTCGGGCAGTTGCCCCACACGTCCCACGCCTGCGGCCGCGCGCCGATCCACAGGCCGGTGCTGGACGTGCCGTTGGCGCAGTAGGTGATGGTCCGCAGCTCGCCCGAGTAGATGTCGCACTTCCCCTCCCAGTGCCAGCCGTAGTTGGCCGTGATGACGCAGTGGTAGGAGGCGGTGGCGGCGTCGGCGGCGGAGTTCGGGCCGGCGGTGACGGTCTGGTCGGCCGCGGGGTCGGCGGCGGCGGGCAGGGTGGTCGTCCCGAGGATGCCGAGGGCGGCGGTGGCCGCGGCCCCGAACGTGGCGATCTTCCTGGCGATGCGACCCGGCATGGTGGTTCTCCTCGCTCGGTCGTTCGAATCGGGCGGAGTGTCCAGGCCGTCCGGAGCGCGGGAGTGTCGGCGGGAGCCGGTTCGAGCCGGTGTTCTGTGGCGAATTCCCGTTCTCCGTACGGATGATGACGCGTTGCACACGATTGAGCGCGTACAGTGAGACGACGAACTATGATGTGAGCTGAGTCACATGTGTGCGTCTGGCTGGGGCGGCTCCAGCTGGGTGTTCGGGTGCCGATTTCCGGGGAGGGCGGCATGGCGGAATTGACCGATCGATGTGCCGGCGGACGTGATCCGGTCGGCGAACCGACCGATTTCAACCGGGTGTTCACGGAAATGCTGCCGAGGCTCCACCAGGCGGCCGCCTCGCTCACCGGGAGCCCGTTCGCGGCGGGTGACATCGTCCACGACGCGTACCTGCGGATCGCCCGGCGCCCGGAGCGGTTCCTCGGCCATCCGCAGCCGTACGCCTACGTGTTCACGACGATGGCGAACATCCTGCGCGACCAGTGGCGGCGGGAGCGGCGCCGCGTCACGGTGCCCGAACCGGCGGAGCGGGAGCGGGAGCGCGTGGCGGCCGATCCGTCGGGTGGCGGGATGCCCGAGCTCCAGGCGCGGTGGGAGGTGGTCCGGCTGCTGCGCTGCCTGACGGCCAAGCAGGCCAGGGCGGTGGTCCTGGTGGACCTCGACGGCTACAGCGTCGACGAGGCCGCGGAGCTCCTCGGCCTCCACCGCAGCACGCTGGCGGTCACCCGGCGCCGCGCCCACGTGCGCCTGCGCGCCGTCGTCGAGCGCGAGCGGGCGGCGGCGGGCGAGCGCGGCCGCAGGGGCGTCGGCCGGGGCGGGAAGGGTGGTGAGGCCGGCTGCGGGGGCGGTGTGCGTGCTGCTCCGACGCACCGAACTGACGGCAAGTCAGCTGATGTGACGTCCCGGCCCGTACGCTGAAAATCGTGATCACGTACGAGGACCGCCGTATGCGCGCCCTGGCCGACGAGGGCCGCTGGCCCGAACTGCTGGCCGCCTACCGGCGGGCCCGAGCGGCTTCGGTGGCGCGCTGCGGCGAGCTCTTCGGGGCGGAGGAGGCCGCGCCGCTGGGCCATCTGATCGCGTACGCGGCACCGCCGGAGGTGGCCGTGCGGCTGTTCGACCGGGACGGTGGGCCGGGTGCCGTCGCTGGGCCGGGCGACCACGACGCGGGACCGCTCTGGGAGGTGCTGGCGACCCGGCACTCGTGGCTGAGGCTGGCACCGCTGCTCGTCCCGGCGCGCGTGCGGCGGCTCGTCGCGCACACGCGGGTGCTGATCGGCGAGGACCTGTCCTACGGCGCCGAGCCCGACCCGGAGGGCGTGCCCATGGTGCTGGAGCCGTGGGAGGCGGCGGGGTGGGGCGAGGGGGTGCGGGTCCGCGACTACCTGCCCCGAGGGGGTGCGCGCAGTGCGGTGCTGACGCTGCCGGCCAGCCGGGAGGGCCTCGGGCCCGTGGCGCTGCCCGACCCGGGGCGGCGACTGCGCGGGCAGCGGGCCACCCGGGTGCTCGCCGAACTGGTGGACTGGGCGGAGGTGGCCTGTGTGCGCGGCCCGGCGCCGCAGGCGGCCGCCCATCTGGCCCGCAGTGGGCTGGTGACCGGCGGGTACCTGCCCTTCGCGCTCGCCGTGCCCGCGCTGGTGCAGGCGGGGGCGGTCGATCCGGCGCGGGGCACGGCGCACGGGCGGCTCGCGCTGTGGCGGGCGCTGGGGGCGATGGCGGGGGCGGACGGCCCGGACCGGGGCGAGGTGAACGCGCTGGTGGCCCGGATGCGGTGCTTCACGTGGTGCGAGCCGGCGGACGGTCTGCGGCACCTGCACCTGGTCCTGGAGGATCCGGCGTGCGGGCTCGCGTGGGCGGTCAGCGGGTCCGAGGAGTTGTGACGGTGGGTGTGGCGGTGGGCGCGGTGGCCGGCGGCCGACAGCGGACGGCGAAGGGTGAACGGCGAACATCGGACGGCGAACAGATAACAGCTGACAGATAACAGATGTTGAAATCTGTTATCTGTCAGCTGTCGGTTGCCGCCGTTCAGCCCTCGGCGGCATCCCCGGCCCGGCGCCGTTCCGGGGGTTGGTCAAGCGGCGCCGGGCCGGGGGTGTCAGGGGTGAGGCCGTCAGGCGGCCGCCGGGGCGCCGCTCGCCGCCGGCGCGCCCTCGGGCGCCGGAGCGGGGCTCACGGCCGTCGGCGCCGCGTCCTGGCCGCCGTGCGTGTCGATGAGCGTCCGCTCGTCGAACGGCAGCTCGCCCGCGAGCACCCGGCGCGCTCGCTCCGCGTCGAGCTCGCCCGTCCAGCGTCCGATCAGGACGGTGGCGACCGCGTTGCCCGCGAAGTTGGTCAGCGCCCGGGCCTCCGACATGAACCGGTCGATGCCGACGATCAGCCCGACCCCGTCCACCAGCGCGGGCTTGTGCGACTGCAGTCCGCCGGCCAGCGTGGCGAGCCCGGCGCCGGTGACCCCGGCCGCGCCCTTGCTGGCGATCACCATGAAGACCAGCAGCGACAACTGCTCGCCGATCGACATCGGCTTGTCCATCGCCTCGGAGATGAAGATCGACGCCATGGTGAGGTAGATCGCGGTGCCGTCGAGGTTGAAGCTGTAGCCGGTCGGCACGGTGATGCCGACGACCGGACGGCTGACGCCCAGGTGCTCCATCTTGGCGATGAGGCGCGGCAGCGCGCTCTCGGACGAGGACGTGGAGAGGATCAGCAGGAACTCGCGGCCGAGGTAGCGCAGGAGCGCGAACACGTTGACCCCGGCGACCAGTCGCAGCAGCGCGCCGAGCACCACCACGACGAACAGGGCGCAGGTGACGTAGAAGCCGATCATGATGACGGCGAGGCTCTTGAGCGCCGCCGTGCCGGTCGCCCCGACCACGCCCGCCATGGCGCCGAACGCGCCGATCGGCGCGACCCACATGATCATCGCCATGACCCGGAACACCAGCCGCTGGACGTGCTCGACGCCGCGGAGCACCGGGGCGCCGGCCGGCCCCATTGCCTGAAGGGCGAAGCCGACGAGCAGCGCGACCAGCAGGGTCTGCAGCACCTTGCCCTCGGTGAGGGCCGAGACCAGGGTGTTCGGGATCATGCCGAGCAGGAAGTCGGAGGTGGACTGCGCGCCGCCGGCCGCCGCCTGCGCGTGGCCCGACTTGGCCAGCGCGGCGGTCAGGTGCAGGCCGCTGCCGGGCTCCAGGAGGTTGCCGACCACGAGCCCGATCGCGAGGGCGACCGTCGACATGGCGAGGAAGTAGCCGATGGCCAGTCCGCCGACCTTGCCGACCTTGGCGGCCTTGGTGACCGAGCCGATGCCGAGCACGATCGTGCAGAAGATGACCGGGCTGATCATCATCTTGATCAGGTTGACGAAGCCCGTCCCGATCGGCTTCAGCCCGACCGCGAACCCCGGGGCGGCCAGGCCGACCACCACGCCGGCGATCACGGCGGCGATGACGGCGAGGTAGAGGTAGTGGGTGCGGTCCCGCTTCGCGGCGGGAGGCTGCGCGGCCCCCTCCGGTGCGCGGCGCCCGTCCGGCTCCTCCTCGCGTCTGCCCCCCGAAGGCTTTGCGGCTCCAGCGATCGACATCTGCGGCTCCTTCGCCCTGCAGTCCTGGCGGCCCCGGGTGGTGGGCCGCTCCGACTATCAGGCCCGGGAGTGATGGAGGTCACGTTTGCGTTCATAGAGTTCGCAAAGGCGCATCAGCACCCGCATCAGCACCCACACCCGCACCCGTCCCGCTGCGGAGCGCGCGCCCCCGGGGTCCGCGGAGCCGTGGTGCACACTGGCAGGCATGTCCGTGCGCACCCCCACCGCCACCGCGCCGCGCCGGCTGCTCCCCGACCCGCGCCGCCTGGTCCGCAGCCTGGCCGGACAGCTGTTCGCCGTCCAGGTCGTCATCGTGGCCGCCGTGGTGGCGGGCGGCGCCGTGCTCGCGTACCTGTTCACCGCCGACCGCACCGAGGAGGCGGCCCGCCGCGAGGTGACCGCCGTCGCCCACGCGGTCGCCGACTCGCCGACCGTCCGCGCCGCGGTCACCGGGCCCGACCCGACCGCCGTCCTCCAGCCGTACGCCGAGCAGGTCCGCGTCGACACCGGGGTCTCGTTCATCACCGTCATGAACACCGACGGCGTGCGCTGGACCCACCCCCTGCCGGAGCAGATCGGCAAGCGCTTCCTCGGTCACATCGACTGGGCGCTCGCCGGGCAGACCCGCAGCGAGACGTACACCGGCACGCTCGGCCCGTCGGTACGGGTGGTCACGCCGGTCCTGGACGAGCAGCACCGGGTGATCGCGCTCGTGAGCGTGGGCATCACGTTGGAGAGCATCTCCGAGCAGCTGACCGGCCCGCTGCTGGCGCTGGTCGGGGTGGCGGTGGCCGCGCTCGCGGTCGGCGGGGCCGGGACGTACCTCGCCAACTCCCGTCTGCGCAGGCACACCCACGGCATGGGCCCGGCCGAGCTCAGCCACCTCTACGAGTACCACCAGGCGACCCTGCATTCGGTGCGCGAGGGCCTGGTCCTGCTCGACCGCGCACACCGGGTGGTGCTGTGCAACGACGCCGCCCGCGAACTCCTGGTCCTGGAAGGGGCGGTGGAGGGACGGCCGGTCGCCGGGCTCGGCCTGCCGGAGGCGCTCGTCGCGGCCGTGCTGGGCGACGGCCCGGTCCGCGACGAGGTGCACCTGACCGCCGAACGGGTCGTCGTCCTCAACACCTCCACCATCGGCACCGGCCTCGGCCGTGCGGTCACCCTCCGCGACCACACCGAACTGCAGTCGCTCAGCGGCGAGTTGGACTCCGTGCGCGGCTTCACCGAGGCGCTCGGCGCACAGGCCCACGAGGCCGCCAACCGGCTGCACGCCGTCGTCTCGCTGATCGAACTCGGGCGCCACGAACAGGCGGTGGAGTTCGCGACCGCCGAACTCGCCCTCGCCCAGCAGCTCACCGACCGGGTCGTCGCCGCCGTCAGCGAACCCGTCCTGGCCGCGCTGCTGCTCGGCAAGGCCGCCCAGGCGGCCGAGCGCGGCGTGGAGCTGACCCTCGCCGAGGACAGCCGCATCGACGACGGCGTCCTGCCGCCCGGTCTCTCCGCCCGCGACCTCATCACCGTCCTCGGCAACCTGATCGACAACGCCGTGGACGCCGCGATCGCCGGCGTCGCCGACAGCCCCGTCCCGCCGGAGGTCACCGTGACGGCGCGGATCGACGACGCGGACGACCACCTGGTGCTGCGCGTCGCCGACACCGGGGCGGGCATCGACCCGGCGGCCGTCGAGGACGTGTTCCGGCGCGGCTGGAGCACCAAGCAGGACGGCCGCGGTCACGGCCTCGGACTGGCCCTCGTCGCGCAGGCCGCGCGGCGCAACGGCGGCACCGTCGAGGTCGGCCGCGAGCGCGGTGCGGTGCTCACCGTCCGGCTGCCCCTCGCGGGGAAGGCCGGCGAAGCGGGGTCGGCAGGCGGCGCAGGGTTGGCGAGTGGCGCAGGGGCGGCAGGCGGCGTAGGGGCGGCAGTCGGCGCAGGGATGGTCGGAGGCGCGGGGACGGTCGGAGGCGCGGGGAAGACCGCCGTCGCGGGAAAGGCGGAGAGAGCGGCGGAGGTGGTCTCGTGACCGCGGGCTTCGGGCCGCCGGACGCCTCCGGGGCCGCCGCCCCGGCCCGGGCCCCCGGCATCCCGGTGCTGATCGTCGAGGACGACCCCGTCGCCGCCGCCGCGCACACCCTCTACGTCGAGCGCGAGCCCGGCTTCCGCGCCGTCGGCACGGTCCACAGCTGCGCCGACGCGCTGCGCTTCCTGGAGCGCGCCCGCGCCGCCGGGACCCCCGTCGGCCTCACCCTGCTCGACCTCTACCTGCCGGACGGCCACGGCCTCCAGCTCTGCCGCACGCTGCGCGCCGCCGGCCACACCACCGACATCATCGCGGTGACCTCGGCCCGCGACCTCGCCATGGTCCGGCAGGCGGTCTCGGCGGGGGTCGTCCAGTACCTGCTGAAACCGTTCAGCGCCGCCGCCCTGCACGACCGCCTCGAACGCTACGCCCGCTACCGGGACAGCCTCGGCCGCACCGGCGAGGCGACCGGCCAGGACGAGGTCGACCAGGCGCTCGCCCTGCTCCGGACGCCCGAGCGGACCGCCCTGCCCAAGGGCCTCAGCGCGCCGACCCTCGACACCGTCGCGGGCGTGCTGCGCGAGGCCGCGACCGGGCTGTCGGCCGCCGCCGCGGGCGCCGCCGCCGGGGTCTCGCGGATCACCGCGCGCCGGTACCTCGAACACCTCGTCGACATCGGGCTCGCCGTGCGCGAGCCGCAGTACGGGAGCGTCGGGCGGCCGGAGCTCTGCTACCGCTGGAAGGCGGGGGACGGGTCGGCCGGGCGCCGCGCGTGACGCCCCGGAGGACCTGGCGTGCGGGGGCCCCCGAGAGCCGGCCGGGAGTCGGCGGCGCAACGCCCCGGAAAAGAAAGCGGCGCAACGCCCCGGAAAAGAAATCCGCCGTGCGGCCGTGACCGCTCGCCCGGGTGCTCGTTGGGGAGGGCGGGGAGGTTCACCCGGTTGGGTGGTTCCGGGCGCCCCGGGGCGTCCGGCCAGGTCAGGGGCGATAAAGTTAGGCTTACCTAACTTCTCCTGGGGGTATGTCTTGTCGCTCGCCGCCATTCCCGCCCAGGCGCCCGGCGAGGCCGTCCTGCGCCGCCAGCGCGTCCGCGAGTCCTCCGCCCGGACGTACGCCCGCTCGTTCCCGATCGTCCCCGTCCGGGCGAACGGCATGACCGTCGAGGGCGCGGACGGGCGGCGCTACCTCGATTGCCTCTCCGGCGCCGGGACGCTCGCCCTCGGGCACAACCACCCGGTGGTGCTGGAGGCGATCCGCCGCACCCTCGACAGCGGCGCGCCGCTGCACCTGCTCGACCTCGCCACCGCCGAGAAGGACGACTTCACCACGGCCCTGTTCGAGAGCCTGCCCCCGGAGTTCGCCGCCCGCGCCCGGGTGCACTTCTGCGGTCCGGCCGGGACGGACGCCGTCGAGGCCGCGCTCAAGCTGATGCAGACCGCCACCGGCCGCTCCGGTGCCCTCGCCTTCACCGGCGCCTACCACGGCATGACCGCCGGCGCCCTCGCCCTCACCGGCAACACCGCCGTCAAGGAGCCCCTGCCGAGCGGCGGGGACGTCGTCCGGCTGCCCTATCCGTACGGCTACCGCTGCCCGTTCGGTGTCGGCGGCGACGCGGGCGCCGACCTCTCCGCCACCTACGTCGAACGGCTGCTGGACGACCCGTCCGGCGGCGTCACCACCCCCGCCGCCATGGTCCTGGAAGCCGTCCAGGGCGAGGGCGGCGCCGTGCCCGCCCCCGACGGCTGGCTGCGCGCGATGCGCCGCATCACCGCCGAGCGCGGCATCCCGCTGATCGTCGACGAAGTGCAGACCGGCGTCGGCCGCACCGGGCGGATGTGGGCCGTGGAGCACAGCGGCGTCGTCCCGGACGCCATGGTGCTCTCCAAGGCCATCGGCGGCAGCCTCCCGCTCGCCGTCGTCGTCTACCGCGAGGACTACGACGGCTGGCGGCCCGGCGCCCACACCGGCACCTTCCGCGGCAACACCCTCGCCATGGCCGCCGGTGCCGCCACCCTGCGGTACGTCGCCGCCCACGGCCTCGCCGAGCGCGCCGCCGTCGTCGGCGACCGACTGACGTCGCGGCTGCGCGACCTCGCCACCGAACTGCCCGCCATCGGCGACGTCCGCGGGCGCGGCCTGATGCTCGGCGTCGAACTCGTCGACGCCGCGGCCGAGCCCGACTCGTGCGGCGCGCGCCCGGCCGACCCGGCGTTCGCCGTCCGGGTCCGCGAGGCCTGCCTGGAACGCGGCCTGATCGTCGAACTCGGCGGGCGCCACGACGCCGTCCTGCGGCTGCTCCCGCCGCTCACCATCACGGACGAACAGGCTGCCGCCGTGTTCGACCGGCTCGCCGACGCGATCGCCTCGGTGAGTTCGGTGAGCTCGGTGAGTTCGACGAGTTCGGCGCCCTCGTCCGCTGCGGCGGGATCGGCGGGATCGGCGGGATCGGCGGGATCGGCGGGTGTGGGCGGGTCGGCGGGATCGTCGGCGTCGTGCCGGGACGATGCGGTGGCGGCCCGGGGCGCCGAGAGCGTACGGGAGGGCAGGTGACCGGCGCGGGGGCCGGCTCCGGGCCCGCGCACGACCGGGAACCGGGGGACGAGAGCGGCTACGAGCCCGAGCCCGAGCGCGGGCGCGGGTCTCGGCGCGACGGCGACTCCGGCCGCGAGCCCGACCACGAACTCCCCGACGCGGCCTCCCCGTTGGACGCCCTCGCGGGCGGCGCCGGCGGACCGGGCGCGCTCGGCCCCCTGCTCGCCACCGTTCTCGACGCCCTCGACGCCGGCACCGGCCTGCGCGCCGGACCGCTCCCCGCCGGAAGCCCCGCCGAGCTCACCGCCCTCGTCGCCGACGGCCTCTCCGGCGCCCACGGCCGCGGCGCCCTCGCCCGCCTCACCGAACTCCTCGCCTACGGCGCCGCCGACCCGGCCGACCCCGCCTGCGCCGCCCACCTGCACTGCCCGCCACTCGCCGTCGCGGCCGCCGCCGACCTCGCCGTCAGCGCCCTCAACCCCTCCCAGGACTCCTGGGACCAGGCCCCCGCCGCCACCGCCGTCGAAACCGCGATCCTCGCCGAACTCGCCGCCCTCGTCGGCTACGACCCCGCCCGCGCCGCGGGCGTCCTCACCTCCGGCGGCACCGAGTCCAACCTCATGGGCCTCATGCTGGCCCGCGACCAACGCCTCGACGGCATCGTCGAGTTGGACGGCATCCCGGCCGGCGCCAGCCCGCGCATCATCGCCTCCCAGGCCGCCCACTTCTCCGTCCAGCGCGCCGCCGCCCTGCTCGGCCTCGGCGAGCGGTCCGTCGTCGCCGTCCCCGTCGACCGCCAACTTCGCATGGAGCCCGAAGCGCTGGAACGCGCCCTGGCCGAGACCGCCTGGGCCGGACACACCCCGATCGCCGTCGTCGCGACCGCCGGCACCACCGACACCGGCGCGATCGACCCGCTGCACGCCGCAGCCGACCTCGCCGCACGCTACGGCTCCTGGCTGCACGTCGACGCCGCGTACGGCGGCGGCGCCCTCCTCTCCGACCGCCTCGCCCCGCTCCTCGACGGCATCGCCCGAGCCGACTCCGTCTCCCTCGACTGGCACAAGCTCGGCTGGCAACCCGCCGCCGCCGGCGTCTTCCTGGTCCGCCGCGCCGAGACCTACGTCTCCCTCGCCCGCCGCGCCGAGTACCTCAACCCCGTCGACGACGAACACGCCGGCTACCCCAGCCTCCTCGGCCGCTCGCTGCGCACCACCCGCCGCGCCGACGCCTTCAAGATCGCCGTCACGCTGCGCACCCTCGGCCGGGACGGGCTCGGCCGGCTCGTCGACGCCTGCCACGACCTCGCCCGCACCGCCGCCGAGGTCGTCCGCGCCGAACCGTCCCTGGAACTCCACGGCGAGCCCGTCCTCACGACCGTCCTGTTCCGCTTCCGCCCGCGCGGCCTCACGGACGGCGAGGCGGTCGACGAACTCAACGGGCAGCTACGCCGGTTGCTGCTGCGCACCGGACGGGCCGTGGTCGGCCGCACCGAACTGCCAGGGGAGGGCCCCGGGAGGGTCCGGCTGAAACTGACGCTCCTCAACCCGCACACCACGCCGGGGGAGGTCGGCGCCCTGTTGCGCGAGGTGGTCAAGGCGGGCCGCAAGGTGGCCGGGGAACGGGCCGGCTAGGGCGGGCGCTCCGGGCCGGCCGAGTCGGCCGGCGCGGTGGGGCCGAGGGGGCGGCGATTCCAAAACAAATCCCTTTTCCCGTCGCCGCGTTGGAGGAAGGCACACTGGTGTGAGAGGCTGTCCGGGCGATATTCGCCCGCCTCCGCCATATCTTCGTGGACACACTCCGGATGGCTGTACAGGCTGATTTCGGCCGACCGCTGATCACATTTCGCCAACCCCTGTGCAGGGCTTGCGGAGATCCCGAACGGCGGCGGTAACTTCGGGTGGTCGCCGCCCCACCATGCGCACACGGCATCTCGGGTCAGGCCGCCTGACCAGGCGCGCATCCTCCACTGCGACGGGTCCACCCGCACCTAGGGGTGAACTCCGCCTACCCGCCGTGCACTTCTGTGAATCGCGGTAATTCCCCCTGAAGACGGTCCTGTGACGATCGCTGTGAAGCGGAGGCAAGGCATGCGTGAATCCCTCCTGGACGAAGCCCCGATAACCGCCGGAGCCGGTGGGTGCCCGGCCGGATTCCCGGCCCCGTACGAGGCGCTGCCGTACTCATCCCGGTGCCGTGAGATCTGGCGCCGCGGAGAACACCTGCTCATCGGCGTCAGCCCGGGCAACAGCTATTTCAGCCACCGCCGGATCACCGAACTCCTCGGGTGGGGGCGTCAGTTCTTCGAGCGGACCGACATCGTCTACGCCGACCTGCACGTCAGCGCCCAGTTCGAGTCCTTCGGCTACACCCCCGAACACGCCGGCCGCCGCGCCCTGAAGGAGGTCAAGGCGACGGCTCGGCGGATCGAGCGCGGGGTCGAGGAGGCCGGGCGCCGGGACGACGTCCGGGTGCACGCCCTCTCCTCCTTCGCCGGCGACCCCGTGTACCGGCGGCTGCACGGGCAGATCGTCGAGGCCCTCCACACCGACCGGGTCTTCCGCGACGCCGCCGAGGGCATGGCCCGCGGTTTCCTGGCGGCCCGACTGGACGAGGGCCTCGCGCCCAGCGAGCCCCAACTCGCCGCCGGAATCCAGTACATCGCCGCCGAGCTGCCGTTCTTCCTGGACACCCCGGCCCTGCTGGGGGTGCCCTCGTCCGTCACCTGCTACCACATGCAACTCCCGCTCACCCCCGTCCTGTTCGGCCGGGACGAGGGCCTGCGCGCCGTGCCCGGCCAGGGCTACGCGGTGATCCGCCCGGCCGCGACGCGGACCGGCACCGCGTCCGCGGCCCCGTCCGAGGTCCCGTCCGAGATCGGGTCCGACATCGGGTCCGATGTCGTGCCCAGTGCCTCGCTCGACGCCGAGCCCGCGCTGCCCGCACGCGCCGCCTGACCGATCCCAAGCCGCTCGAACCATCTCTCCGAGGAGCCACACCCATGACCGTCACCGACCCGGTGACCACCGAGCCCGCCACGTCGAACGGCGCACCGCAGGGCGGCACGTGCCCGTACGCCGAGTTCCCGCTCCCGCGCCGGGGGGACGTCCTCCCGGCGGAGGTGGCCGTACTGCGCGAGGAGCGGCCGATCGCCAAGGTCCGTACCCTGACCGGCGATCCCGCCTGGCTGGTCAGCAGTCACGCGCTCGCCAAGCAGGTGCTGGAGGACGAGCGGTTCAGTCTCAAGGACACCGCCAACCCCGGCGTCCCGCGCCAGTACGCGCTGACCATCCCGCCCGAGGTCGTCAACAACATGGGCAACATCAACAGCGCCGGGCTGCGCAACGCCGTCATGAAGACGCTCTCCCCGCGCGCCGACCGCGAACTCGACGGCTGGCTCAGGGCCGAGGCCCACCGGCTGATCGACGGGCTCGTCGCCCAGGGCGCCCCCGGCGAACTCCGGGACGGCTTCACCGAGCCCTACTCCGCGGCCCTGCACTGCCGCCTCCTCGGCATCCCCACCGACGACTGGCGGCGGCTGATGGCCGGCATCGACGTCGCCTTCATCACCAGCCCGACGCCGTTCGCGGGCGCGACTCCCAACTGGTACAAGGACCTCGGCTACATGGTCGGGCAGCTCAACGCGGACCCGGAGCCGACGGAGGGCCTGCTCGGACGGTTCGCCGAACTGCGCCGCTCCCCGGACGTGTCGGACCGTGTCAGCGACGAACTGCTCGCCACCGTCGCGCTGTCGCTGTTCGGCGCGGGTGCCGTCTCGACGTCGTCCTTCCTGCTCAACGCGATCGTCTACCTGTGCGAGCAGCCCGAACTCGCCGACCGGCTGCGGGCCGAGCCCGCGCTGATCGGAGCCGCGGTGGACGAGCTGCTGCGGGTCAACCTGTCGATCGGCGATGCCCTGCCGCGTCTCGCGCTCGAAGACGTTCAGGTGGGCGACGTGATGGTGAGGGCCGGCGAGTTGGTACTCGTCCTGGTCGAGGGTGCCAACTACGACCCGGCGGTCTTCCCCGACCCGGAGCGGATCGACTTCGGCCGGACGAGCAACCCGCACCTCGCGTTCGGGGCGGGGCGCCACTTCTGCCCGGCCTCGGCACTCGGCCGCACGCACGCCGAGATCGCGATCACGGCGCTCGTCGAGCGCCTGCCCGCCCTGCGGCTCGCCCTTCCGGCCGAGCAGTTGGCGTGGCGGCCGGGGTTCATCAAGCGGCTGCCGGAGCGGCTTCCGGTCGTGTGGTGACCGGTCGTGTCGTGAGCGGTCGTGCGGTGACCGGCCTCCGGCGGCCTGCCGGCCGTCCTCGGCGGCTGTCGGAGGGGGAGGAGGGAGAGGCCGTGGAGGGGCTCAGTCGGCCATGAGGATGCCGCGGGCCAGCTCCCAGGTCTCCGGGTCGGCGGCGACCAGCAGGCCGTCCTCGCAGCCGGGGGCCTCGGGGCGGTAGGTGCTGCCGTCCATGCGGGCGGCGACGCCGCCGGCCTCGGCGAGGAGCAGGCCGCCGGGGGCGTGGTCCCAGGGGAGCGTGCGCCAGTAGAAGACGAAGTCGGTGTGGCCGTCGGCGACGTCGGGGTACTCGATGCCGGCGGCGTTGCGGCCGGGGGAGAGCTCGCCGAAGGCGGCGGCGTTGGCTTCGAGGCGGCGGCGGTGGTCGGGGTCGAGGAAACGGCTCTTCACGATGCCGCGCAGCTTGGCGGGGTCGTGGGGGGCCGGTGCGCGGGTGAGGCGGGCGTCGTCGCGCCAGGCGCCGGCGCCCAGTTCGGCGCGGTAGGCGGTGGCGGTGGACGGCTGCCAGATCCAGGAGGCGACGGTCCGGCCGCTGCGGACGAGGGAACACATGACGGCGTAGTCGGGGCGGCCCGCGACGAAGTTGGAGGTGCCGTCGACGGGGTCCACCAGCCAGACGGCGGGCTCGGAGTGCAGGGCGTGGGCGAGCGAGGGGTCGGCGGCGACGGCCTCCTCGCCGACCACGGGGACGGGCAGGAGCTCGCGCAGCCGCCGTTCGATGATCGCCTCGGCCTCGCGGTCGGCGACCGTCACGATCTCGCCGGGAGCCTTCTCCATCACCTCGCCGGCCGCAAGCGCGCGGAAACGCGGCTCCACCGCCTCGGCCGAAGCCTCGGCGAGAATCTCCGCCACCTTGTCCATCAGCACGTCCGCGCTCCCTTCGCTGGTTACCACTTTCGCACGACCGTGCGGGGGTGACCTGCGGGGGTGACGACTGACAGCTGACAGATAACAGATTTCAAAATCTGTTATCTGTCAGCTGTCATCTGTTCGCCGTCGGTTGTCATCCGCCGGCGCCCCGGTGCGGCGCGTCGGTCCGGGGCACCGGGAGGCCTCACGGCGTCGGTCAGTCGCCCAGGTAGTGGAAGCCCGGGTGGGGGTGCATCAGGAACTCGTGGTGCGAGATGTTCCACGCGTACGCGCCCGCCATCGCGAACAGCACCCGGTCCGCCGACCGCAGGCCGTCGGCGCCCTCGGCGGCACGCGAGAGGACGTCCTTCGGGGTGCAGAGCTGGCCGGCCAGCGTGGCCCGGCCGGTCTTCACCGCGGGACGCGGCCACGGGTGCGGCCACGCCTCCACCGCCAGGACCTCGAACGGCTGCGAGTGTCCGCGCGTGGCCGGGGTCCGCAGGTGGTGGGTGCCGCCGCGGACGACCGCGAAGTCCTCGCCGTGGCTGGCCTTCACGTCCAGCACCTCGGTCGCGTACCAGCCGCAGTACGCCGTGAGCGCGCGGCCGGGCTCGATCCGCAGGGTCAGCCCGGGGTGGGCGTCGAGCAGCTTGGCGAGCCCTTCGCCGAAGGCGGTCCAGTCGAAGCGGTGGCCCGGATCGTCGTAGTCGACGGCCATGCCGCCGCCGACGTTGACCTCCTCCAGCGGGAAGCCGTGCCGCTCGGCCAGAGCGGCCGACCATTCCACGATCCCTTCCGCCAGGGCGAGTTGGTCCGCTGCGGCCAGACCGCTGGCGAGGTGGGCGTGCACCCCGCGCAGCCGCAGCCGCCGTCCGATCGGGCCGTCGCCGGTGAGGAGGCGGACGCATTCCTCGGCGCGGTCCGGGTCGAGTCCGAACGGTGTCGGCCGTCCGCCCATCGCGAGCGCCACGGCGTCCAACGTGGCCGTCCCGACCGGGAGGTTGACGCGTAGCAGCACGTCGACCACCGTGCCGGGCCGGTCCGCGAGGACGGCGGCCAGGCGGTGGAGCTCCTGCTCGCTCTCGACGTGCCAGCGGTGTACGCCCGCGTCGACCGCGGCCACGATTTCGGCGGGGGTCTTTCCGGGCCCGCCGAAGGCGAGGGGAGCGCCGGGCACGGCTGCCCCCACGTGCGTCAACTCACCTCCGCTGGACACCTCGTAGCCGTCGACGGCCTCGCGCAGCGCGACCAGTACCGGAGCCTCCGGGTTGGCCTTGGCGGCGTAGTACAGCTCGACCCGCTCCGGCAGCGCGGCCCGCACGGCAGCGGCGTGGTCGCGCAGCGCGGCCAGGTCGTAGACGTAGGCGGGCAGTTCGTCGGGGCCGAGTTCGGCGACGTGCCGACGGACGGACTCGGTCATCGGGCGCTCCCAACGGGGACGGTGAGGGGCATCCGGGCGGCCTCCGCGAGTACGGACCCGGCGAGCGGCGACGGCAGTCGGACGTATCCGGCCTCGCGGTCGGCCTTGCGCTCCCAGCGGGTCAGCAGGTTGGCCTTGGCGGGCAGCGGGACGCCGGCGAGGAGCGCGCGCAGGCGCGGCGGGCGGCCGTGGGCGGCCGCGTACTCCTCCAGGGTGTCCCGGACCGTCTGCCAGAGGGCGCCCTCCAGCTCCGGGCGGCGGTCGGCGAGCGCGGCGAGCAGTTCGGCGACGTGGTTGACCAGGAGGCAGTAGACGACCCGGTCCCAGCCGCGTTCGGCGTCGTACGTCATCGGTCCGGCGACCTCGGGCGGCAGTGCCGCGAGCAGGGCGGCGTTCTGCTCGGGGACGAGCTTGGTGCCCTCCAGGTCGCGGAAGAGCACCTGGGTCGGGTGACCGGCGGCGTCGACGCCGATGAGGACGTTCTGCAGGTGCGGTTCGAGGACGACGCTGTGGTCGAAGTAGGCGGCCAGTACCGGCGGGATGAGCAGTCGCAGATAGGCGCGCCACCAGTCGATGGCCTCGCGTCCGTCCGAACTGCCGTCCAGCAGACGGGAGATGTGCGCGGAGCTCGTCGGGTGTTCGTCGGCGACGGCCGCCGCGAGCAGCGGCGTGACGCCGGGCCGCAGCACGCCGCCGAGGCCCTCGCGGACGATGAGTCCGAAGCCCTCGAACAGCGACTGGTCCGGCCGGCCGTCCGCCCCGGGCAACGCCAGCGTGCGGTAGGCGGGTTCGCGCAGCATCGCGGCGTCGGGGAAGCGCCGGGCGAGGTCGGCGAGCGCGGGGGCGAGCACCTGGGTGAGCGTGACCGCGCCGGTCAGCTCGTACGCGGCGTTCTTGCGCAGGCAGTTGGTGATCCGGACGTTGAGACTGAACTTGAGGAACGCGTCCGCGCCGTAGAGGGTGCGCACCGAGGCGGTGGCGGCGAACTCCTCGCCGCGCGGGCCGAGGTCGAGCACGTCGCCGCTGGCCAGGGCCCCGCGCAGCAGCGGGTGATCGCCGATGAGTTGGTACTGCCACGGGTGGGCGGGCAGCAGGCGGTACCCGGCCGGCACCTCGCCGAGCCCGTCGAGCAGGGCGGTCGAGGCGGCGTCGAGCGAGTGTCCGGCCAGCAGTTCCTCGCGGACGGCCAGGTGGCGCAGCCGGAACGCCGCGCGCGACTCCGGGGCGTAGTCGCGCCAGTCGCCCCGGGCGGCCGAGCGGGACTTGGGCGCCGGGTGGAAGCGGTGCCCGAACAGCAGGGCCTGCTCGGAGTCGAGGTAGCGGTCCCGTCCAGCGGCCGGCCTGTCCGCCAGGCCCGTGTGCACGCCTTCGTGGCTGGAGGCGACCTGGTCGGTGAACTCCTCGTTCACCGTGCCGGTGCGCAGTTCGAGTTCGCCCTGGACGTGTTCGGCGAGCTCGCGCCAGTCCAACTCTTCCCAGCCGCCGGAGCGTTCGATCTCGACGGGGCCGTTGAAGCGGTGCGCGCCGAGCAGGGAGGTTCGGCGCAGGGCGGCCCGCAGGAGGACGCCGCGGCGGGGGAGGCGGATCTGGAGGCGGTTGTCGGTGACGGCGGTCTGGTGCTCGGGGGCGGAGACCTCGCGCAGCAGGCAGTTGAGCAGGGTGTGGGCCACCGCGTCGTCGGCGGTGGGCAGTTCGTGGGTCATCGGCGACTCCAGCGCTGGCGGGCGGACGGGACGGTGAGTGCGGTGGCCGCGAGGGCGGCGAGCAGGGCGGCGGCGGTGCCGGCGACCACGGGAGCGGCGGCGCCGAAACGGTCGTTGGCCAGCGCGGCGACGGCGCCGGCGGCGACTGCGCCGCCCTTGGAGACGAGTTCGAGGGTGCCGAACATCCGGCCGGGCTGGCGGCCCTTGGCGGCTCCGGCGGCCAGGACGGCGAGGCTGACCAGGCCGAGTGTGAGCCCGGCGCCGAGCAGGAGCCGCACGGCGACGAACAACGGCAGTGAGTAGGCGACGGCGTGTCCGGCGAGGCCGACGGTCACACAGGCGAAGCCGAGCGCGATCCCGGTGTGCGGACGGGCGTGGAAAAGGGTGTGGGTGTGGGCCGCGAACACCAGGTAGCACAGGTGCGGCAGGGCGAAGAGCACGCCGGTGGTGATGCCCGAGACGCCCGGCAGACGTTGCTGGGCCAGCGTGATCAGGTAGGGGAAGGAAATGACGGTGGCGAAGACGAAGGTGAACTCGAAGGCGTAGAGCGGCCGGAGGGAGACCGGCGCGCTGTGTCCGGCCGAGGTCTCGCTCGCCGGGGCGTCGGTGGTGACCACCTCGGCCCGGCGGGCGGCCTTGGGCTCGGGCAGCCGCAACAGCAACAGGGCCGCTGCGAGCGGGAGTACGGCCATCACCAGGTACTGGCGGTGCGGGTCGATCCACGGGGACAGCGCGCCGACCAGGATCGGGGCGGCCACGAGTGCCGCTCGCGCGCTGCCCTGCATCAGGGTGAGCGCCCGGGAGAGCCGGGGGCCGTCGAGCGCGGCGGCGAGGTAGCCGTTGGTGGCCGCGAAGGTGCCGCCGAGGAAGCCCTGGAGGACGAGCGCGGCGGTGAACGCGGGCAGGCTGTCGGCCGCACCGGCGAGCAGGAACGAGACGGTGAGCCCGAGTTGGGCGCGCAGCAGCAGACGCTTGCGGCCGAACCGGTCGGCCAGTCGGCCCCACAGCGGGGCGCCGAGTGCGCTGAACACGGTCGGCACGATGTAGAGCACGCCGGCCCACCGGGCCTGCGCGTCGCCGAGCGTGGGCAGGATCGCGGTCAGGTAGGGCGGCAGGCCGAGCGCGGCGAAGGAGGCGACGAAGTAGCAGGCCGCGACGGCGTGCACCTGACGGCGGCCGAGCCCGTCGGAGCGGTCGGCCTCGACGGGCCTCCGCTGCGGCAGTGCCTCCACGTCCGCGGTCATCGCGGGAGGCCGTTCACCAGGAGGTAGTTGGGGCCGCTCGTGTAGTGCTTGTTGATGTCGGCGGCGCCCGAGCGCTGCTTGGTGAGCAGGGTGCCTGCGGTGACCATGGCCTTGACCGGCAGCCGTTCGGCGTCCAGCAGGCTCGTGCGCAGCGGCGCGCCCACAGGTCCGAGGCGGTCGACGGCCTCGGCGAGGCGTTTGCGCAACAGGGCGAGCGTGTCCCCGAGTTCGGCGCGGCCGTGGTCGGCGAGGCCGAAGGCGAGGGAGGCGGTGCAGAGGTGGCCGGTGATGGTGGTGAACAGGTCGGTCAGCGCCCGGTCGTCCTCGCCGAAGATCCGTGCGTCGTCGAACTCCTCGGCGCCGGGAGCGAGTTCGCCGAGCTTGGCCGTCAGGCGGCCGGTGTGGACACGCGGGCCGTCGTCGTCCTTGTAGAGGAGGCGCAGGCCGCCCTGATCGAGGATGAGGGAGGTGTTCTGCTGGTGCGACTCCAGCGCGATGCCGTAGCCGAACAGCGTGGTCTGCCAGTCGAACAGCAGCTCCAGCAGGTCGTCGTAGAGGGCGACCGGATCGCCGCCGTAGAAGCGGTCGGCGAGGTGGTCGATGACGAGCCGGCCGCCGGGCGCGGGAGCCAGCAGCGAGGCGAGCGGGACCGTGACGGCCTGGTCGAGCCCGGCCGGGTAGCGGCGCAGCAGCACGGCGAGCAGTTCGTGCCCGGCGTGGGCGTAGGTCTGCTCGTCGGCGTGCAGGATCCGGCCCGTGAAGCGCGGTTCGCGGGCCAGCACGGCCTCGATCAGGCGCTGTCCGGCGGCGCCGTCGACCAGGGTGCCGGGCTTGATGGTGCGGCGGTTGAGCCGGCCCAGGCTGGCGGTGGCGAGCGGGAGCTTGAGGTGGCAGGCGGGGTCGTCGGCGACGGCGACGGTGCGCATGGAGAGCGTGGGCACGACGGTCAGGTACGGGCGGTCGGCGAGGATCGCGCGGTCGGCCAGGCCGGTGGCCGCGAGCGCCTCGTCGAGCGGGGCGCCGACGGTGAGCGGGTGCACGGGCAGGGTGGTCCAGCCGTCGCCGGGGCAGGCGTCGCCGAGGCCGAGCCAGGCCGGGGTGGGCCACCAGCTGGGGAGCGGCGCGGCGCCGTGGGCGGTGACGGCGTCGGTGGGCACGGCCAGCCAGCGCAGCTCGAAGGCTGGGTGGAACTCCGGTGCGAAGGCGCGCAGTTCGGCCTCGCCGAGACCGGCTCGGCCGCGGGCGGTCGGGTAGACCGGGTGGTCGAGGTAGGCGGCGAGGGTGTCGTGGCCGAGGCTCGCGGCGGCGCCGTTCCAGGCGGCCGGGTCGGCGCCGTAGAGGTCGGTGAGCCGCGCGTGCACCTCGGGTCGGACCTGCTCGTGCAGTTCCATGGTGATGAGGGTCTGGCGGCACTCCTCGGCGAGAGCCGTCCAGCCGGGCCGGTCCTCGGGGTCGGCCAGCTCGGTGAGGTTCGCCACGATGGCGTCCAGGTCGGTGAGTTGGCGACCGGCGAGGTCCACGAGGGGTAGGCGCGCCGCGTACTCGGACTGGAAGCCCTCGGGGGCGACGGGTACGGCGAGCGCGGCGTCGGCGAGGACGAGCCACGAGCCGTCCGCCCGGTGTTCGATCGTGCCGCGGGTGCGGAGGCCGAGGACGTCCTCGCGGACGAGGGCGGAGAGCACGCGAAGGGTGAGCTGCTCGGCGGCGGTCACGGGGTGATCTCCCAGCGGTTGGCGGCGAGGAAACGGGCGACGGCGGCGTCGACGGCGCCCTGGTCCTCGCCGATGGCCCAGATGACGCCCAGGTAGTCGCGGTTGGTGCGGTAGTGCTCGTGGCGCTCGCCGAGCGGGCGCAACGGGCGGTAGGCGAGCCGGACGCCGTCGCGCTCCTCGTCGTACGGGGCGGGGGCGGTGGTGAGGACGCCGGCGCGGTCGGCGCAGACCACCTCGTTGCGGGCGCGGCGCGGGGTCGCGGCGCACAGATCCGCGAGGTCGGAGGGGAGTTCGCGACCGAGGTGGACGCTCAGGATGTGCTCGAAGAGCGGGATCCCGAGGATCTCGGCGAGCATGAGGTCGCACTGGTCGCCGATGGCACGGTAGTTGACCTCGATGATCCGGGCGCGGCCGTCCGGCTGGACGACGAACTCGGTGTGGCAGGCGCCGAGTCCGACGCCGAGTGCGTCGAGCTGGGCGAGGACCTGGGCGACGACGGCCGCGGGGTGGGCGGGGACGAACTCCAGGACCTCCTCGATGAAGTCCGGGGGAGGTGAGAGCCGGGTGCGGAAGCCGCCGAGGGCGTGGCGGGTGCGGCCGTCGCCGAGCGTCTCCAGGGTGCAGAGGCGTCCGTCCAGGAACTCTTCGACGACCAGCGTGGCGCCGGTCCTGCGGTGCTGGATCTCCTTGCAGCGCAGGGCGAGTTCGGCGGCGTCGGCGACGAGCGTGACGTCCTCGCTGGCGACTCCCTCGCGCGGCTTGACGACGCACGGGAACGGCGGGTCCAGCTCGGCCGGGTCCTGGCCGGGGTCCAGCTCGGCGGACCAGACGGTGTCCTGGCCGGTGAGGGCGAGGTGGCGGCGCAGCTGGCCCTTGTCCTTGGCCCGCAGTGCGGCCTTCCAGTCCTTGGCCGGGAGGCCGAAGTACTGGGCGGCGAGGGCCGTTTGGGTCTGGAGGTGATCGCTGTTGCTGAACACCGCGTCCGGCGCGTGGTGGCGGGAGACCAGGCTGACCACGGCGCGGAAGTCCCGGACGTCGCACTCCAGCACCTCGGGGGCGGCGAACGGCAGAGAGGAGTAGGCCCGCCGGTGGGGCTCGGCGCAGTCGGTGAGCACGGTCACGTCGAGCCCGAGCCGGGCGGCGGCGGGCAGGAAACCGGCGGTGACCGAGTCGGTGGGATTGAGGGCGAGCAGGTAGAGCCGCATGGCGTGGAGGTCCTCGCTGGGGTGGTCGCGGGCGAGTGGCGGCGGACGGGTGGCGGCGGACGGGTGGAGGGGCGCCTGACGGGCGACGACGGACGGCGAACAGATGACAGATAACAGATTTCGAAATCTGTTATCTGTTCGCTGTCATCTGTCACTCCGCCCCTGTTCGCCGTCCCCCGTCCCCCGCCCGCTGCCGGCAGTCCGGCAGTCCGGCAGTCCGGCAGTCCGGGAGTCCGGGAGTCCGGGAGTCCGGGATGTCCCGGCAGTCCGGCCGGCCCCGCTGCCGGGGCCGGCCGCCGTCGGCTACTTCGGGGCCTCGACGCCCGCGGCCTTGGCGATGTCGACGAGCATGGCGTCGGCGGCCTGGACGCCGATGCCGGACATCCAGGTCTCGTCCGGGACGGTGAACACCTTGTTGTTCTTCACGGCGTTGAGGCCCTGCCAGACCGGGGTCTGCTGGACCTCGCTCTCCTTGGTCTTTGACGGGTCGTCGGCCGTCGTGACGAACACCAGGTCCGCGTCGGCCTGGTTGATCTGCTCGGCGCTGACCTCGACGATGTTCTTGTCGACGTCCTGCGAGGCCGGGCGGGCCAGGCCGACGTCCTTGAGCACGACGCCGCTGTAGGAGGCCTTCGCGTACAGGCGGGTCGGTCCGGCCACGAAGCGGACCACGGACGCGGTCGGCATCGTGCCGCCGTTCTTCGCCTTGATCTCCTCGCCGAGCTTGGCGGCCCGCGCCTGGTAGTCGGCGAGCGCCTTCTTCGCCTCGTCCTCCTTGCCGAGGGCCTGGGCGTAGAGGGCGAGGTTCTCCTTCCACGGGAAGCCGGTGGTCTCGGCGAGGACGGTCGGCGCGATCGCGTTCAGCTGGTCGTAGACCTTGGCGTGGCGGACCTTGGAGGACAGGATCAGGTCGGGCTTGAGGGAGGCGATCAGCTCCAGGTTCGGCTCGTTCATCGGGCCGACGTCCTTGGTGTCCTTGATCTTGTCCTTGAGGTAGTTCGGGAAGCCGCCCTCGGTCTTCATGTGCGGGGAGACGGCGCCGACCGGCGTGATGCCGAGCAGGGTGACGTCGTCGAGCTCGCCGCTGTCCAGGACCACGACGCGCTTGGGCTGGCTCTTGATCTCGGCGGTGCCGGCCGCGTGCTTGACGCTGCGCGGGAAGCCCGCGGCGGTGCCGGCGGAGGCGGACGAGGAGGCGGAGTCGCCGCCCGCCGTGGCGCCGTCCCCGTTGCTGCCGCAGGCGGCGAGCAGCGCGGTGGAGAGCGTGGCGGTGAGGATGACGGCGGGCAGTCGGCGGTTCATCGGAATCCTTGGATCGGGTCGAGCGGAGAGCGGGGGACGAAGAGGAAGCGGAAGGGGAGGAGGAAGAGGAAGAGGAAAAGGGAGGTCAGACCGCAGCCGAGGCACGAGCACGAGCACGAGCGCGCTCCCGGGCCCGCGGCACGATGAGCGGCGTGCCCGTCTCCGGGTCGGGCACCACCCGGCACGGCACCTGGAAGACGGCCTCCACCAGCTCGGCCGTCAGCACCTCCGACGGTGCCCCGGCGGCCGCGAGCCGCCCGTCCTTGAGGACGACGAGGTGGTCGGCGTACCGGGCGGCCTGCCCGAGGTCGTGCAGCACCATGACCACGGTCCGCCCGGCCTCCTCGTGCAGGTCGGCGACGAGGTCGAGGACGTCGAGCTGGTGGCGCAGGTCGAGGAAGGTGGTCGGTTCGTCGAGCAGCAGGAGGTCGGTGTCCTGGGCGAGCGCGAGCGCGATCCAGGCGCGCTGGCGCTGCCCGCCGCTGAGCCGGTCGACCTGCTGGTCGCGCAGTTCGGCGGTGCCGGTGCGGGCGAGGGCGTCCTCGACGGCGGCCTGGTCGGCCCTGGACCACGGGCTCAGCATCCGCTGGTGCGGGTAGCGGCCGAGCCGCACCAGCGACTCGACGGTGATCGCCTCGGGCGTGACCGGCTGCTGCGGCAGGAGGCCGAGCCGCTTGGCGAGGGCCCGGGACGGCATCCGGTGGATGTCGGAGCCGTCGAGGGTGACGGTCCCGGCGGCCGGGTCGAGGAGACGGACGAGTCCGCGCAGCAGCGTGGACTTGCCGCACGCGTTGGGGCCGACGATCGCGGTGACCGCGCCGCCGGGCAGTTCGAGGTCGAGCCCGTCGACGATCACGCGGTCGCCGTAGCGCAGGCCGAGCCCGTGGGTGGCGAGGCGGTTCGTGCCGCCGGCGGTCGCATCCACGCCTGTCCTCTCCACGCTTGTCTTCTCCGCGCCTGTGCTCTCCACGGCCGTCTTCTCCACGTCTGTCTCCACCACGTCTGTCTCCACCACGGCCGTCTTCTCAGCGAGGGGCGTCTCGGGGGCGGTCATCAGCTGCTCCTCTGGGGAAGCCGGCCCTGGCGGATCATCAGCACCAGGAGCCAGGGCGCGCCGAAGGTGGCGGTGACGGCACCGACCGGCAGGCCGTGGACGGGGATCACGTGGAGCACGAGGAGGTCGGCGCCGAGCAGCAGGACGGCGCCGGTGAGGGCGGTGAGTCCGAGCGTGCCGAGGGTGGGCGGCCCGGCGAGCAGCCGGACCAGGTGCGGGACGGCGAGGGCGACGAAGGCGACCGGCCCGGTGAGGGCGGCGGCGAGCGAGGCGAGGGTGATGGTGAGCAGCAGCAGCCACATCCGGTCACGGCCGGGGTTGAGTCCGAGGCCGCCGGCGGAGTCGTCGCCGAGGTCGAGGACGGCCACGCGGCGCTGGCAGAGCACGACGGCGGCGGCGGTGAGTCCGATGGCGGTGCCGCCGATCGAGACCTCGGTCCAGGTGCGGCCGTAGAGGGAGCCGGTGGTCCACTGCATCGCGGAGGAGGCGAGTTCGGCCGGGAACCGTACGATCATCAGGTTCACGGCGGCGGCGAGGCCCTGCTGGACCGCCAGGCCGACCAGGACCAGACGGGTCACGGCCATCTTGGAGCGCCACGCGAAGCCGCCGAGGAGGAGCGCGGCGAGCAGTCCGCCGCCGAGCGCGGCGAGCGGGATCAGCTGCTGCGAGGCGCCGGTGGCGAGCATGAGCACCGCGCCGAAGGAGGCGCCGCCGGTGACGCCGATGGTGTCGGGGGAGGCCAGCGGGTTGCGGAAGAGGCGCTGGAGCATCGAGCCGGCCATGGCCAGCCCGGCGCCCGCGATCAGCGCGGACACGACGCGCGGCGCCCGGAACTCCTGCACGACGAGGACGTCCCCGGGCGTGCCCTGGCCGACGAGGGCGCGCAGCGCGTCCCACGCGGAGATGCTGACCTGCCCGGTGCCGAGGGCGATGCCCGTCAGGAGCACGAGCAGGGCGGCGGCCAGCACCGACCAGGCGGCGGTGCGGACGCGGCGGCGGGTGAGCGCGCCCGTCGGGGCGGCGGCGATCGCGGTCACCGGGCCACCTTCCGTGCCAGCACCGCGAGCAGCGGCGCGCCGAGGAAGGCGGTGACGATGCCGACCTCGATTTCGGACGGGCGGACCACGAGCCGCCCGAGCACGTCGGCGGCGAGCAGCAGCAGCGGACCGGCGATCAGGCAGCCGGGCAGCAGCCAGCGGTGGTCGTTGCCGAGGAGCGGGCGGACGAGGTGCGGGGCGGCCAGTCCGATGAACGCCACCGGTCCGGCGACGGCGACCGCGCCGCCCGCCAGCAGGACGACGGCGAGCCCGCCGGCGACCCGGATCCGGGCCACCGGCACGCCGAGCGACTGGGCCGCCTCGTCGCCGAGGGCCAGCGCGTTGAGCGCGGGGGAGATCGCGAACGCGCCGAGCAGGCCGACCGCGAGGAAGGGCAGGACGGGGGTGAGGGTGTCCAGCTGCCGTCCGGCGATCGAGCCGGCCAGCCAGAACCGGGCCTCGTCGAGCGTGCGGTGACTGGCCAGCATCAGCGCCGAGGTCCACGAGGTGAGCACGACGGTGAGCACCGTGCCGCCGAGCGCGAGCCGGACCGGGTCGAGGTCGCCGCCGCGGCGGGACATCGCGTACGCGGCGACGGCGGCGACGGCCGCGCCGGCCAAGGCGAACCAGACGTACTGGGCGGGCCGGGCGAGGTCGAGGGTGTAGATCGCGGCGACGACGGCGAGGCTCGCGCCCGCGTTGATGCCGAGGGTGACCGGCGAGGCCAGCGGGTTGCGGGTGACGCCCTGGGCGACGGCTCCGGCCACGCCGAGCGCCGCCCCGACCGCCAGCCCGATGAGGGTGCGCGGGACCCGAAGGCCCGTCACCACGTCGGCGTCACCGCCGTGGGCCGTGCCGGTCAGGGCGTCGGCCACGGTGGACAGCGGGATGGAGCGCGAGCCGAGCGCGAGGCTCAGCGCGGCGCACAGCACGAGCGCGCACAGGCCCGCGGCCAGCAGCAGGGGCTGCCGGAGCGCAGGGCGCCGGGGCGTCGCGGGGGCCGCGGAAGCCGGCGGATCGGTTCTCAACACGGGTCGACATCTTAGGTTAGCTTTGCCTAAGTTCGTCAACCGTTGACAAATCGGACATGCCGCGCGCCGGGTGCCGTGCGGGTGCGGTGGAGTGAGGCGGGGCGCCGCTCGGGCGGGTGTGTCACGGGCGGTTTGAAAGTCTGTAAGGTGAGCCTCACCTTATCCCATCTCGGGAAGCAGAGCTCGGGAGTTTCGATGATCCCCGGACCACCCATGCCCGCGGCCGCGCCCGCGGAGGCGATGCCGCTCGCGTCGCCCGTGTCGCCTGTGCTGCCGACGCCGCCCGTTCCGCCGGCGGCGCCCGCGTCCGCGCTGTTCGCGGACTACCGGCGCCTGCGCGACCTCTGCCCCGCGCTCGTCCTGCGCGTACTCGGTCCGGCCGACCCCGACCCGTCCGCGGCCGACGGCTGGTACTCCGGCGCCCAACTGGCCTGCGACGAGTCGGCCCTGGCCGCTGCGCTGGCCGGCGAGGAGGCCCGCACCGCCGACCGCCACGGCCGCGCCGCCCGGCCGCACGTCACCGCGTCACGTCTGCTGCACCACTACGTGTGGTCCGCCTGCCTGCTCATCGCCGGCCCCTGGCACCTCGCCCGGCGCGTCCCGGCCGTCGACCCCGCTGACCTCTGGTTGCACGCCCCCACCGGGGACCTCGCGCTGCGCCCGCGCGGCCACGTCGGCCGTCCCGACGGTCCGCTCGGCGAGGACGAGCTGCGGGCCGAGCTGCGCGCCGCCGTCGTCGCCCACGCCGAACCGCTGGTCGCCGCCTTCGTCGGGCCCACCCGCCGACGGGACCGCGCGCTGTGGGGGATGGTCACGGACGACCTGGCCTCCGCGATCTGGTACCTCGGCAGGATGCTCGACGAGGAGGACGCGGCGGTCGCCGCCGCCGGGGCCGTCCTGCCCGGCGGCACGCTCCCGCTCCCCGGCGCGGCCGACTTCCGCCGTCTGCGCACCGCCGACGGCCAGTGCCACCCGACCCGGACGCGACTCGGCTGCTGCCTCTACTACGCCGTCGCGCCGGACGCGCTCGCCTGCCTGACCTGTCCGCGCACCTCCGACGAGGAGCGGGTGTCACGGCTCTGACGGTCCGTGGCCCGGCGCCCGCGGCCCGGGGCGACTTGGTGCCCCGATCGGTGCCCCGATCGGTGCTCGGACGGGCTGTCAGTGCCAGCTGCTAGGTTCACCCGCATGATCATCGATGCGACGACGCGGGTGCGGATCGCCCGCCCTTCCCGGGACCTCGCGGCGGCCGAGCGCTTCTACGTCGGCGGCCTCGGCCTCGACGTGCTCTGGCGCACCACCGAGCGCGTCCCCGGCGAACACGACCTGCTGATGGTCGGCCCGCCGGGCGGAGGCTGGCACTTCGAGCTCACCCACGACCCGGAACACCCGCTGGAACCGGCCCCGACCGTCGACGACCTGTTCGTCGTCTACCTCGGCGCGCCCGTGGACGACGAACTCGTCGCCCGGCTGGAGGCCGCCGGCGGCACCCGGGTCACGTCCAACAACCCCTACTGGGACGCGCACGGCGTGACGATATCCGACCCGGACGGCTACCGGCTCGTGCTCTGCTCCCGCACCTGGGGCGCCTGACCGGCCGGCCGGTCCCCGTCCGGAGGCGTCGGCGTGGCCGGGAGTACCGCCACGCCCGCCTCCAGGTCCACGCCGAAGTTCGGCGGCGCTCCGGCGTGCTCGTCGTCGCGCAGCACCAATTGCTCCCGGCGCTGCTCGATCTGCACCTGCTTGCCGGAGCTGAAGAGCGCGTGCAGTTCCTCCATCACGCCGCCGCCCAGGCCGAACCCGCTGCCACTCCCACTCCCGGCAGCGCCCCCGGCACCGGACTTCGAGCCGCGCCGGGGCGACGCCTCGTCCCGGATCTGCAGCGCCGCGAGCAGCAGCAGTCCCACGATCGCGGCCACCACCGCCGCCGTTCCCACGATCATCCCCATGACGGTCTCAACGTGCCCCGGTCGTACGGTCGTTCCCGTCCGCGCGACCCGCCATCCGCGACCTGTGGTGCGCCGCCCGTGACCCTCGGCCCGGACGGCCGAAGCGGAGCCGGTGGCCGGGCAGGCGCATAACTCGCGGGCCAAACCCCGGCCCACGGGCTACCCTGCCGCCCGACGTCGAGAGACGGTACAACCGGTGCGACAACCGGACCGGCAGGCAGAACAGAGAGCGAGCACATGACCGTGCGCGGCACCACCGTGGAGATCCCGACGGCGGACGGCGTCGCCGACGCCTACTTCGTCCACCCCGACGACGCACTGGCCCACCCGGCCGTCATCGTCCACATGGACGCCTTCGGACTCCGGCCCCACCTGATGGCCCTGGCCGACCGGCTCGCCGAGGCCGGGTACGCCGTCCTCGTCCCCAACGCCTACTACCGGCACGGGCGCGCGCCGGTCATCGACTACGCCGAGGTCATCGACCCGGACAACGACCCGGCCCTCTTCGACAAGATCGTCCCGCTGCTCAACACCCTCACCCCCGAGGTGAACCGGCGCGACGCCGACGCCTACCTGGCCTGGCTGGACGAGTCCCCGCTCGTCAAGGACGGCCCCGTCGGGCTGACCGGCTACTGCCGGGGCGCGGTGCACGCGCTGCGCATGGCCGCCACCCACCCGGACCGGGTCGCCGCCGCGGCCGGTTTCCACGGCGGGAACCTCGCGCGCGAGACGCCGGACAGCCCGCACCTCGGCGCCCACCTGATCACCGCCGAGCTGTACTTCGGCCACGCCGACGACGACCCGTCGCTGCCGCCCGAGCAGATCGCCCGCCTCGCCGAGGCGCTCGCCGAGGCCGGCGTCCGCTTCCGCGCCGAGGTGTACCGGGGCGCCCTGCACGGCTACACGCAGGCCGACACCACGCGCTACGACGAGGCCGCCGACGCCCGGCACTGGACGGCGCTGCTCAAGCTGCTGAAGCGCACGCTTCCTGCCTGACGCCGCCTGACGCCGCCTCCTGGCACCGTCTGATCCTGCCTGGCACCGTCCGACGCCATCTGGCAGCGCCTGGTCCCGATAGGACCTTCGCCCGGCTCTCGCCCGGGCCGTCAGCTGCGCTCGTCCGGCGCAGCGGCAGCGGCGGCGGTTCCGGGCCCCGGCGCGTCGGCGCTCTCCTCCAGTGCGTCGGCGCGCCGCCGCAGTTCGGCCGCGATGTCGTCCCAGTCCGGCCCGTGCAGGACCAGGCTCATGGCCGCCTCGCGCATCAGCTCCGGCTCGTCCGGGCGCTGGAGGAGCACCAGGCGGTAGGCGAGGTTGCGGATCCGCACCGGCAGGTAACCGTCGCAGAGGTACGGGCAGAGCTCGCGCAGCATGGCCAGGATCGTGTCGGCGTCCGCGAACGTCAGCGACTCGACGAAGTAGCCCTCGTCGTGGTCCGGTTCGGTGCAGGGGCCGGGTGCGACCGGTTCGGGCCGGTACTCGTCGCCGTAGAGGCACCGCGCGTAGTCGGTCAGGCTGCTGTGCATGCCGGGAGCCTACGGCTGTTTGTCACGGATGTCCGTTCCGGGTCGTTCACATCTTATCTTTGCGCATTACTCACGCGACGGACACGAAGTGTTCGGGTTACGGTGTGCCCGGGCGGTCAAGGTCGGGTCCGGCGGCACATGTCGTCCGGGCCACCGGGGCCGCCGTTCGTACGGGCGGCCGGGGAGGCGCCCGGCGCCGCCGAGCGGTGAGGACCGACCCGCGCATCCGGCACTGCAGGCCGGTCGCCGGCCGGTCCGATCGGGCGGGCGGCGCGTCACGGCGATCCGTGACGGGGGTCCGTTGACCGCTGTCCGTGACGGCCGGCCGTGACGGCGAGCTGTGACGGAGAGCCGTGACGGAGAACTGTGGCGGCGATTCATCACGAATCACGACGAACCATGTTCCAGAGTTCCAGGGGGGAACCGGACTGTGCACGAAATGACTGTGGGGGCGGCTGCGCGCGCCCGGACGGCCTCGCGCCCGCGGCGCGGTGGCGGCGCGGCGGTGCCGCCGGCGATGGCGGCCCTGTCGGAGCGGGTCCCTGGCGGGGTCCGCCGGGGCGAACTGGACCTCGGCGGCCGGGTGCTGCGCTGGGTCGAGGCGGGCCAGGGAGGGCCGACCGTCGTCCTGGTGGCCGACAGCGGCGCGCCGGCGCTCACGTGGGCGCCCGTACTGCCCGAACTCGCCCGGTTCGGGCGGGTCGTGGCGTACGACCGGGCCGGGCTCGGTGCGAGCGACTTCGACGCGGGCCTCACCCTGGAGACCCAACTCGCCGACCTGGTCGCCCTGGTGGAACACCTCGGCGACGGCCCATGCGTGCTGGCCGGACAGGGCTGGGGCGGCCTGCTCGCCCAACTCGTCGGCTGGCAGCGGCCAGAGCTCGTCGGAGGCCTGGTCCTGGTGGATCCGGTGCACGAGGAGTTCCACGCGCCGGCCGTCCGCGCCGCCGAGGCCGCGATGGTACGGATCGGACTGCTCCGGTCGGCCGTCGCTCCCGGCGCCGGGGCCGTCCGCCCGGGCCGCCACCAGTGGCGCACCGCCGTCGCCGAGAACCGGCTGATGACGCTCGCCGTGTCCGAGATCCGGCGCCGCCGCTCCGCCGCGCGCACGACCGACGTGCCGCTGGCCGTCCTCAGCGCGACCGAGGGCCTGCCGGCGGTCCTGCGCACCCGCTGGACGATCCTGCAGTCGCGCATCGCCGAGCGCGCGACCCGCGGCACCCACATCGTCGTGCGCGGCGCCGGCCACGTCATCCACGCCGACGACCCCGGGGCCGTGACGGCAGCCGTGCTGGAAGTCGCGGAGCACGCCCGGCAGTCGGCGCGCGCCTGAGGCGACGGGTTCCTCAGGTGGCGCGCCCGGGGAGGCGCCGGCCGCGTCCGGGACGGCGGGCACACGCGGTTCACCGAGGGGCCCGGTGCGCCGGGCGTGACCGCTGCGCCGCGTGCGCCCCGGTACGCCCGGTGGCTCCCGGTGGCTCCCGGTGCAACCCGTGTGCCCCGGTATGCCGAGCGTGTGCGAAACGCCCTTGTCATCGGAGGAAACCTGCTCGTACGGCGGGTGATGGCGCCGCGGCACCCTCTGGCACACTGTGTGCCCGAAGGCCCGCTGGGGAGGGTCATGACATCTGGGGGCAGGGGATGACGGGACGGGGGACCGTGCTCGGCGGGCGCTACACGCTCACCGAGCGGATCGGCGGCGGGGGCATGGGCACCGTCTGGCGGGCCGAGGACGGCGTGCTGGCGCGCCAGGTCGCCGTCAAGATCCTGCACTCGGCGTTGTTCGAGGACGGCACGTTCGTCCGGCGCTTCCGGCGCGAGGCGCAGATGGTGGCCGCGATCGACCATCCCGGGATCGTCGACGTGTACGACTACGGCGAGAGCGGTTCGGGCGGCCGCGGCGCCTCCGGCGGCACCGGCCGTGCGGACGGCCCGGAGGGCGAAGGAGCCGCCACCGGCGGGGCCGCCGCCGACGACGGGGACGACGGCGAGCGCTGCGCCTACATCGTCATGGAGCTGATCGAGGGCCGCCCGCTCGACCAGGTCCTCGCCGCCGACGGCCCGATGTCCCCCGAGCGCGCCTTCGCCCTGCTCGCGTCCGCGCTGGACGCCCTGCAGGCGGCCCACCGCCAGGGCATCGTCCACCGCGACATCAAGCCGTCGAACCTGATGGTGCGCGCCGACGGCCACGTCACGATCACGGACTTCGGCATCGCCCGCGCGGTCGCCAGTACCAAGATCACCGCCTCGCACGCGATCATCGGCACCGCGCTCTACATGGCGCCCGAGCAGGCCGAGGGCAAGGGCGGGGTCGCGCCGGCCTCCGACCTGTACTCGATCGGCGTGGTCGGCTACGAACTCCTCACCGGGCGGCCGCCGTTCGAGGGCGAGAGCGTGCTGGAGGTGGCGCTCAAGCACGTGCGCGAGCCCGCGCCGGAGCTGCCCGCCGCGTTCCCGCCCGCGGTGCGCCTGCTCGTGACGAGGGCGCTCGCGAAGAAGCCCGAGGACCGCTACGCCGATGCGGCCGCGATGGCCGCCGCGGCCCGGTCGGCGATCGGCGCCCCGGGCGCGGACGTCGTCCCGGAGGAGGTGGTGGCGCGCGCCCGGGCCGCCGCTGCCGCAGCCGCTGCGGCCGCCGCCGCCGATGAGGAGGCCGAGGCGGGCCCGGCGGGTGCCGAAGGCAAGAACGGCCGGCCGGGGAACGAAAGCGGCGGTACCGGCGGGGGAGCGCCGAACGAGGTGGCGAAGGTGGGCCCGCAGCAAGCCACCGAGCCGGGGCGGCGCCGGTCGCGGCGCGCGATGCTGGTGCCCGTCATCATCCCGGTCGTCATCTCGATGGGCACGGCGACCGTCCTGCTCGTCGACCGCGGCCCCGGCGGCGCGGACGCCCACACGCCGCCCGGCGCGCAGCCGACCGTCGCGACGGCCCCGGCGACGCCGGGCGCCCCCGGCACGACGGGGACGGACACCACGCCGACCCCGTCCGCGGCGGCCACGACGGCCACCCCGCCTCCGGCCGACACCCCGGGTACGTCCGCCGCCCCCAACCAGCCGCCGAACCCGGCGAATCAGCCGCAGGCGCCCGTTCCGGCGCCCGGCAGCGGCGGCAGCGGCGGCAACGGCGCAGGCGCCGGTGCGGGCGGCAACGCGGCTGGGTCCGGTGGTGGCCGGGGTACCGGCAGCGCGTCCGGTGGCGGTGCGTCCGGTGGCAGCGCGTCGGGTGGCGGCGCGTCGGGTGGCCAGTCGAATCCGTCGGGCGGCGGCGGTGGCGGTGCGGGCGGCACGGGCAACCAGCCCGCCAACAACGGCAATCCTCAGCCCCAGCCCCAGCCAGGTGGCGCGGCGGGCGGCGCGGCGGCGGGCGGTGGCGGTGGCTCGCCGTCCGGCGGTGGTGCGCCCGCCGGTGGCGGATCGGCCTCGACGCCGACCAATCCCAGGCCGGCCGGGTGCGGCGGGAGCGACTGGGTGACCATCGTCAACGTGCGGTACGGCCTCCCGCTCGGGCTGCAGAACGACAACCTGTCGGCCGGCAACCCGGCGGTCCTGGGCGGAGCTTCGGCGTACGGCTGGATCGCCACGCTCGGAGCGGGCAACTACACCAACTACAACGCCTGCAACAAGAGCGGCCCCCTGCTCGTCCAGAACATGGACGGGATGGGCCCCGGTTCGACCGCCACCGTCGCGCTGAATTCCGGGTGGAACCCCCTGAGCGCCTGGGTCGTCCGGCCCGCGAGCGCCGCTGGCACGTACACGCTCGCCGAGAACGGCGGGGCGCGGTGCCTGACCGGAAACGGTTCGGGCAGCCCCGTCACCATGACGGCGTGCACCGACGGTCTGGCAGCGCAGCAGTGGCGGCTCACGAGTGGCTGACGCGGCGGAGGTCGGGGGCAGCTCCGGCGGCTGCTCCGGGGGCTGCGACGAGGAGGAACCGCGGCCGCCCGTCGCCGGGATGACGATCAGCGTCCGGACCCGCCGCGACGTCGTGGTCGTCGATCCGGAGCGCTTCCTGGCCGCGGCCCGGGCGGCGTTCCGCGAGCTGTACCCGGGCGCGACGGAGGATGACGCCCACCGTCACGTCCTGGACGTGACGGACGCGGTGGACGTGCTGCTGGAGCGCGACGGCGTCCTCGCCCCCGGGCTGCGGGACGCGGGGGCCGGCAGGTGCGGGCCGCTGCCCGGACGCCGCGTCCTCGACCGGCCCGACGGTCTCTCGCCCGCCGGCGAGATCCAGCAGATCGTCCTGGGCGACCCCGAGCCCCTGCAGGACATTGTGCTCCCCCAATTCGCCGAGGGCCGCGACCTGTTCGCGCTGCCGCCGACCGAATGACCGGACGGGGGCGCCCCGCTCGCTGCACCAGGCGGGGCAGCTGCGCCCTCGGGAGTCGTTCCGGCAGCATTGGTACGGACCATCGCGGGAAATCTCGATGATTCCCCAACTCGCCGACTGCGCACCGGAGTCGGGCGAACACGCAAGTCAGCGGGGCTAGCAGACGCCTCGACCGCGAACAAGCGCGACCGGTGGCGGGACCTCGCCAAGCGGATGTCAAGACTCCGTATCGAAAGTTTTACAGGCGTGTAAAACTCGCCCGGCGACCCGTCATCTCCCACCGGTGGACTGGTCGGTGTGACATCGGCCCAGGCCGGCGGACATCGTTCGAGTGGTAACCCACTGCAAGGGTGGGTGGAATTCCCCGGTTTGTCCGTGTCGCTGGATGTCCGTCAGGTTGGCGGGACCTGGCCACTTGATGAAGTAGACCTGTCAAAACGCTTGTCGGGTTGTCATGCTTTTTGACAGCCCCCGCCGGCAGCCCCCACCCCCACCCCTCGGTGGTCTGCCGTTCGATCGCAACGGGGCCCAGTACGCCAGTGCCCGTCCCGCCCCACAGGTGCCGACCCCGGCCCCCGGGACGCGGTGCGACCGCGCACAGACGCGGTTTCCCGGAAGGACTCGTACGTGAAGCGAAAGCTCGCAGCCGTCGCCGTGCTCTCGGCCACGGCCCTGCTGACCGGCGTGATCCAGGTGAGCACCACGGCCGCGCAGGCCGCCCCGACCGCCGCGCTGCAGGCGCAGGCCGCCCACCAGCACGCCACCGTGCTCGCGGTGGCGAACGGCGAGGCCGGCCCGCTGGCCAAGCAGCTCGCCCTCGGCGACCAGGAGAAGCTGGTCGCCAAGGACGCGGTGATCGACGCCGACGGCACCCGCCACCTCCGCTTCGAGCGGACCTACGCCGGCCTGCCCGTCATCGGCGGCGACCTGGTGGTCCACCAGGCCAAGGACGGCGCGGTCAAGTCCGTGAACAAGGCGGTCGCGGCGCAGCTGAGCCTGCCGAGCCTCACCCCGCGGATCCCGGCCGACAAGGCCGCCGACAACGCGGCGGGCGCGGTGCGCGCCACCGTGGGCGTCACGCTGGACGCCGACGAGTCCCCGATGGCCGACGTGCACCAGGCCGGTGCCGCCGAGCTGGTCGTCTGGGCGAGCGACGGCAACCCCCGCCTGGCCTACCGGGTCCAGGTCGAGGGCACCCGCGCCGACGGCACCCCGAGCCGCCAGGTCCTCGTCACCGACGCGGCCACCGGCGCGGTGCTGTCCACCCACGAGAAGATCGAGACCGCGGCCGGCACCGGCAACGGCGTCTTCGTGGGCAACGTCCAGCTCAACACCGCCCAGAGCGGCTCCTCGTACTCGCTCAAGGACGACACCCGCGGCGGCCAGTCCACCAGCGACATGAGCAACGGCACCAGCGGCAACGGCTCGCTGTTCGCCAACAGCACCAACAGCTTCGGCGACGGCACCGCCGGCAACCGCGAATCCGCCGCCGTGGACGCCCAGTTCGGCGCCGCGACCACGTGGGACTTCTACAAGTCCACCTTCAACCGCAACGGCATCCGCAACGACGGCGTCGGCGCGGCGAGCCGCGTGCACTACGGTTCCAACTACGTCAACGCGTTCTGGAGCGACGACTGCTTCTGCATGACCTACGGCGACGGCCAGGGCGACACCCACCCGCTCACCGAGATCGACGTGGCCGGCCACGAGATGACGCACGGCGTCACCGCCGCGACCGCCGCGCTCAACTACTCCGGTGAGTCCGGCGGCCTCAACGAGGCCACCTCGGACATCATGGGCACGATGGTCGAGTGGTACGCCAACCTGCCCTCGAACCCGCCGAACTACTGGATCGGCGAGCTCATCAACCTGAACGGCGACGGCAAGCCGCTGCGCTACATGGACCAGCCGAGCAAGGACGGCTCGTCGGCCGACTACTGGTCCGCCGACGTCGGCAACTCCGACGTGCACTTCTCGTCGGGTGTGGCGAACCACTTCTTCTACCTGCTGTCCGAGGGCAGCGGCGCGAAGTCGATCAACGGGTTCGACTACAACAGCCCGACGTACGACGGCTCGACGCTCGCGGGCATCGGGCGCGACAAGGCGGCCCAGATCTGGTACCGCGCGCTGACCACCTACTTCACCTCCACCACCGACTACGCGGGTGCCCGTGCGGCCACCCTCAGCGCGGCGACCGACCTGTACGGGGCGAACAGCGCCGAGTACAACGCGGTCGCGGCCACGTGGACTGCGGTGAACGTCAACTGACGTTTCGTCAGGCAGGTGGTGTGGACCGCGGTGCGGTGACAGTGGCGCGGCGACCGCGGTGCAGTGACGCGGGACCAGTGAAGCTGGTGCTGTGATGCAGGTGCGTTGATGCGGTTGCGGTGATGCAGGAGGGGACGCGGTGTTCCCCGGCGGGGGCGGCGGTGGGATGACCACCGGCGCCCCCGCTGCCGTTTCACGCGGCGGGCGACGCGGCCTTCGCGGCAACGGGCGCGGGCGGCGTCGAGTGCCGGCGCCGGAATCGGTGCTCGGTCGCGGTGCAGGCGGTGAGGACGAGGGCGGTCGCCGCGGCGGCCGCCGTGACCGCGAAGGGAGCGCCCGGCGAGAAGTGGTCGGCCGCCCAGCCGCTGACGAAGGTGCCCGCCGACTGGGCCAGGATGAGCGCGCTGACCAGTGCTGCCATCGCCTCGCCGAGACGGGCGGCCGGCACCGTGCGCTCGACCAGGCCGAACATCGTGATCATCTGCGGCGCGACGGCGACCCCGAGGAACCCGACGGCCGCGGTGAGCGCCACGAGGCTCCCGTCCGCGAAGAACAGGACGCAGGAGGCGGTGAACAGCAGGGCGGTGCCCGCCCGCAGGCGCGGTGGCAGGCCCCAGCGGGCGGGGAGCGACGCGGTGGCGATGCCCGCGATCGAACTGGTGCAGCCCAGGAATCCGTACAACAGCCCTGCGGAACCCGGCCGGCCCAGCGCCTCGGTGGTGGCGGTGATGCCGACCTGGACCGAGCCGAAGCAGGCGCCCAGCAGCGCCATCCCGGCCATGAGGAGGAGGTAGGGAGTGTTGAACAGGCGCTCGGCGGACTGGGATTGGGCGTGGACCGGGGTCGGCACACCGGTCGCGGCGGTTGCGGCGGTCGGGTGCAGGGCGAACAGCGTGGCGCAGACGCCGGACAGCACGGCAGCGGTGAGCATCCCGGCGGACGGCGAGACGGCGGTTGCGAGCATGCCGACGAGTGCCGGGCCGGCCGTGAAGCTCACCTCGTCGACGATCCCGTCCAGCGCCAGCATGGCCGAGGTCAGCTCCGGTTCACCGGCCGACAGCCGGACCCAGCGGCTGCGCGACAGCGGGCCGACCAGTGGGACGGACAGGCCGGTCAGCGCGGCGGGCGCGATCTGCCAGCTTAGCGCGAGCCCGTGCTCTGAGGCGGCGACCAGGGCGACCAGGGCGGCGGCGTTGACCAGGGCGGCGGCCAGTCCGACCGTGCGCTGCCCGCGCCGGTCCGCCAGCCGTCCGACGATCGGACCGCCGATCGCCTGACCGCCCGCCAGGGCCCCGGCCACCAGCGAGCCGGACCACACGCTGCCGGTGTTCCGGCTGACCAGCAACAGGGTGCCGATCGGGCTCATCGCGTTCGGCAGCCGGCCGAGCAGCGACCACAGCAGCACCCGGCTGCCCGTCAGTTGCGTTGCCATGCGGAAGTTCACGGCCACGGACACGGTGCAGGCCTCTTCTGCGGAACCGGTACGGGCGCCCGCCTCCCGTCTCCGGCCCGACCAGGTGACAGCGACCTGCGGGTGAGCCTAGACGGTAGAGGTGACGGCGGTGTGACGGTAATCGTTTGATCACCCGGTGGAGTCGAGGGGTGGGGGAGGGGTGATTGGAGGAGTGGCCAAGGGGGGTGAGGGAGGTGAGGGGGCGGTGGTGGGGCGGGCGACGGCGAACAGATAACAGATGACAGATTTCAACATCTGTTATCTGTTACCTGTCATCTGTTCGCCGTCGGCGGTTGGCTGTCGCCCGTCACCTGTCGCCCATCAGCCGCCCACGAGGTCCTTCCGCATCTGGTCGAGGATCAGCCCGGCTCCCGTGTACCCGATGCCGAGCATCCACAGCCCGTCGTCCACCTGGAACACCCGGCCGTTGCGGACGGCGTCGAGGTTCCTCCACAGCGCACCGCCCAGGATCTTCGGCTGGTCGGACTTCGCGGCGTCCCCGTACACCGAATAGAAGATGACGTCGGCCGCGGCCTGGTCGACCTGCTCGGGGCTGATCTCCAGCGAGAACCCGGGCTTGTCCTGGTTGGCGGGCCGGCCGACCCCGAGGTCCTTGAACAGCGATCCGACGAAGGTGTCGTTCAGGTAGAGCCTGGTCGGCGCGCCCGCGAGGAAGCGCGCCATCTCGACCCTGGTGGCCGCGGCCTTGGCCGGTCCGCCGAGCGCGGTGATCAGATCCCGCACCTTCGCCTGGTACGCGGCCTCGGCCGTCGCCCCCTCCGCTTGCCGCCCCAGTGCCTCGGCGTGCAGCCGGACGTTCTCCTTCCAGGTCGGTCCGGTGGTCTTGGACAGCACCGTGGGCGCGATCTTGGCCAGCTGGTCGTACCGCTTGTCGTCGCGCACCTGGTTGCTCAGGATGAGGTCCGGTCGCAGCGCGGCGATCGCCTCCAGGTTGGGCTGGCCGATGGCGCCGACGGCCTTCGTGTCCGCGAGCCGGTCGCCCGGGAGGTAGTCGGGGAAACCCGCGCCGTCGCTGACGGTGGTCGCGCCGACCGGGATGATCCCGAGAGTGACGGCCGAGTCGAGCGCGTCCGTGTCCAGCACGACCACACGGGAGGCCCGGGCCGGCACGGTGCTCTCGCCGCGCGCGTGCCGTACCGTCCGCGTGCCGGCCGAACTCGCCGCCCGTGACGGACTGTTGGCTCCGCAGGCGGCGAGCACGAGGCCCGGGGCGAGTCCGGCGGCGAGACCGAGGGCGGCGCGGCGGCTCAGGTGTCCGGGCATGGGCGGCTTCCTCCGGCGACGGTCCAACGGGCGGGCAGGGCGCGGGAATTCCTGCCCGTCACGCGTGCGCGCTACGCGTCGGAGCCGCTGCCGTCCTCGCTCCCGTCCTTGCCGCAGCTCTCACTCCCGCTCTCACTCCCGCTCTCACTCCCGCTCTCGCTCCCGTCCTCGCTCCCGTCCGAGCCCTCCGCGCCGTTCTCCCTTCGGTGGCGCAGCAGTTCGTCGTACTCGGCGTGCACGCGGCGGTCCATCGCGAGCGCGAACTGGGCGTCCGCGACCGTCCGGGCCAGCGGGCGGACCCGCAGGATGCGCTCGGTGAGGCGGGCGGCCTCGCCGGGGGGCAGCGGGGAGTCGGCGGACAGCGCGCCGAGGATGTGGTCGGTGACGACGTTGATGAAGATCTCGGCGATCGCGTCGACGTGCGCCTGGGTACGCCGGCTGGCGTCCAGGACGGCCGACAGCGGTACGCCCTCCGCGACCAGCGCCGTCGTGGCGTCCATCAGGCGGCGGCTGATGTGGGTGATGCCGTCGTCGGTGACAGTGATGTAGCCCTGGGCGAGGGATTCGGCCGTGTTCTCCTCGGTGAGCTGGTCGCCGAAGCCGTCCTTGAGCTCGTCCCAGGTCAGGCGCACCGGCGTCTCGTCCGACCAGGGCGCGATGATGGCCGCTTCCAGGCCGATCAGTTCCGCGACGTCCCGCCCGCTCTCGCCGGCGCCGATGAGTTCGGTGATGCCGCCGAGGGTGTGTCCGCGTTCGAGCAACTCGCCGATCATGCGCAGGCGGGCCAGGTGCTCCTCTCCGTACCAGGCGATGCGGCCCTCTTTGCGCGGCGGTTGGAGCAGTTTGCGCTCGCGGTAGAAGCGCAGCGTGCGGGTGGTGATGCCGGCCGCTTCGGCCAGTTCCTCCACCCGGTACTCGCGTTTTCTGTCGTCCGCAGCAGCTCTGGCCTTGTCCACGGCGATCAGCATAGGACGGTCCGCCGCGGTCGCCGCCGGAATCGGGGCGGTCGGCCGTCTTCCCAGCGCTGTCGGCAAGGGCTACTCTGCCAACCATGCCAGTGATTGCTGGCATGGTTATCGGGATTCCGGGCAGAACGTCCGGGAGAGTTCCTCTTGGCGGAGAGCACGCGACCGCCCCCACCCTCAGGAGGACGCCGCATGGCATCCAGCACCAAGCGCCCCCGGCCCGGCGCGTCCGCCGCCCCCGAGGCGTCCGAAGCCGCCGAAGGCGCCGGCGCTGTCGAAGCGGCCGAGGCCGTCGAGCTCGTCGAGGCCGTCGCGTTCGCCGGCGACGTCGAGGTCGTCGAGGTCGTCGACGAAGAGGCGGCCGAGGCCGTCCCGCACGTCCGGGTGGCGGTCGTCGGTGCCGGCTTCGGCGGCCTCGGTGCCGCCGTCCGGCTGCGCCGGGCCGGGATCACGGACTTCGTCGTCCTGGAGCGCGCCGACTCGGTCGGCGGCACGTGGCGCGACAACAGCTACCCCGGGTGCGCCTGCGACGTCCCCTCGCACCTCTACTCCTTCTCCTTCGCGCCCAACCCCGAGTGGCCGCGCAGCTTCTCCGGCCAGCCCGACATTCGCGCCTACCTGGAGAAGGTCGCCACGGTCTTCCGACTCCGCCCCCACCTGCGCTTCAACGCCGAGGTGCTGGAGGCCCGTTGGGAGGGCGAGCACACGCGCTGGCGGATCACCACCACGGCCGGCACGTGGACCGCCGACGCCATCGTCTCGGCCTCCGGCCCGCTCGCGGACCCGCAGATCCCCGACCTGCCCGGCCTGAGCGCATTCACCGGCAAGGTGTTCCACTCCTCCCGCTGGGACCACGACTTCGACCTGACCGGAAAGCGCGTCGCGATGGTCGGCACCGGAGCCTCCGCCGCCCAGATCATCCCGTCGATCCAGCCGAAGGTCGGCAAGCTGACGGTCTTTCAGCGAACGCCCGCCTGGGTCCTGCCCCGTCGTGACCGCGAGATCACCCAGCTGGAGAAGTGGCTGCACGGCCGGTTCCCGGTGACCGGCAAGGTCCGCAGGGGGACGCTCTTCGCGCTCCGCGAGCTCCAGGTCGATGCCTTCGTCCGCCGGCCCGGCCTGCTGCGCGCCGTCCAGCGGCTCGCCGAACACCACATCGCCCAGGGCGTCCCCGACGCCGGGCTGCGCGCCAAGCTCACGCCGGACTACCGGATCGGCTGCAAGCGCATCCTGCTCAGCAACACGTACTACCCGGCGCTCGCCGCCGCCAACACCGAGGTCGTCGCCTCCGGCCTGCGCGAAGTGCGCGGCTCCACACTGGTCGCGGCCGACGGAAGCGAGCACGAAGTGGACGCCATCGTCTTCGGCACCGGCTTCCACGTCACCGACATGCCCATCGGGGCAAGGGTGTTCGGCGCGAACGGCACCAGCCTGGCCGAGGAGTGGAAGGACGGCATGGAGGCGCTGCGCGGCTCGACCGTCCGCGGCTTCCCGAACCTGTTCTTCGTGATCGGCCCCAACACCGGCCTCGGCAACAGCTCGATGATCCTCATGATCGAGTCCCAGCTGAACTACGTCGTCGACGCGCTCACCACGCTCGGCTCGATCGGTGCCGCCGCCATGCAGCCGACCGCCCGCGCCCAGCGCCAGTGGAACCTCGAACTCCAGCACCGGATGGACCGCACCGTCTGGTCCACCGGCGGCTGCCACAGCTGGTACCAGGACCAGAACGGCAAGAACACCGTGCTGTGGCCCGGTTCCACCACCGCGTTCCGCCGCGCCACCCGCAAGGTCGACCTCGGCGAGTACGAGCTCATCATGCGCGCGACGCCGGCCACCGCGTCCGACTCGGCGCAGGCCATGACCGCCCAGGGAGTGTCAGCATGAGTCCGCAGCTTTCCCCCGATTGCGTACCGCCCACGCCTGTCGAGGAGTTGGCCGTCCGCTCCGCCGACGGGCTGCGCCTGCACGTCGAGATCCACGGCCAGCCCGGGGCGCCGACCATCGTGCTCGCCCACGGCTGGACCTGCTCGACCGCCTTCTGGGCGCCGGTGATCCGCCAACTCTCCGACCGCTACCGGCTCGTGGCCTACGACCAGCGCGGTCACGGGCACAGCGAGATCCCGCCGAGCGCGGCCCGCTACTCCACCCGGGCACTCGCCGATGACCTCGCCGCCGTCCTCGCCCGGACGGTCCCGGCCGGGGAGCGGGCCGTCCTCGCCGGCCACAGCATGGGCGGGATGACCATCATGGCGGCCGGCGGACGGCCCGAGGTCGCCGAACGCACCGCCGCCGCCGTCCTCGTCTCCACCGGTCCCGGGCGGCTGCTCGACGAACTCGCCGTCCTGCCCGAGTCGTTCCGCCCGGCCGGGCTTCGCCGCTTCCTGCACGGCCGACTGCTCCACTCCCGGATGCCGCTCGGTCCGGTGTCGGCGGTCAGTCGCGCAGCGCTCAAGTTCGCGACGATGGGGCCGGATTCGGCGCCGGGCCGGGTCGAGGCGACGGCCCGGATCGTGCACGCCTGCCCGACCACCGTCCGCGCGCGCTGGGCGGGTGTCCTCGGACGGCTGGACGTCTTCGCCGGACTCGGCCGCCTCGCCGCGCCGACGTCGGTCATCGCCGGCACCGCGGACCGGCTGACACCACCGGTCCACGCTCACCGCATGGTCGCCGAACTGCGCGACCCGCAGGGGCTGTTGCTGCTTCCCGGGGTCGGTCACATGTCGCCGCTGGAACGGCCGGTCGAGGTCGCGGCGGAGATCCACCGAATGGCCGTGGCCCATCTGACTGCGGACAGCGGTCCTGCCGCCGATTCCGCCCCCGGTTCCGTCTCCGGTTCCGATTCCGATTCCGATGATTTCGACTCCGAGAGGAGCGTCGTCGCATGAACGCCATACCGCCGTTGTCCGCCCAGGTCGTCGTCGTCACGGGGGCCGCCCGTGGTGTCGGTGCGTCGTTGGCGCGCAAGCTCGCGCGCTGTGGGGCGAAGGTCGCGCTGCTCGGGTTGGAGCCGGCCGAACTCAAGGACGTCGCCGCCCAGTGCGGTCCGACCGCGACCACGTGGGAGGTCGACGTCACCGACCTCGACGCTCTCGATGACGCCGCCCGGCGGATCAAGGAGCATTACGGCCGGATCGACACCGTCGTCGCCAACGCCGGGATCGCCATCGGGGGGCCGTTGGTGGACAGCGACCACCGGGCGTTCAGCCGGGTGATCGAGGTCAACCTGCTGGGCAGTGTGGCCACCGCGCGGGCGTTCCTCCCCGCCCTCATCGAGAGCCGCGGCTACCTGCTCCAGATCGCCTCGCTCGCCGCCCTGACGCCGTCGCCGCTGATGAGCGCGTACTGCGCGAGCAAGTCCGGGGTGGAGGCGTTCGCCCACTCGATCCGCGGCGAGGTCGCCTACCAAGGGGTCAAGGTCGGTGTGGGGTACCTGAGTTGGACCGACACGGACATGGTGCGCGGCGCCGACGAGGACGTCGTTCTCAAGCAGATGCGCAGCCGCCTGCCGTGGCCGGCCAACAAGACCTACCCGCTGGAGCCAGCCGTGGACCGGATCGTGGCCGGCATCGCCCGGCGCTCCGCGCACGTCTACGCCCAGGCCTGGCTGCGCGGCATGCAGCCGGTCCGGTGGCTGCTGCCGAGCCTCATCGCGGTGGTGGGCTCCCGAGACGTGGCCAAGCTGGCCCCGCAACTGGCCGCGACCGCCGCCTCGCGCCTGCGCGCGGTCGGCGCGGGCGGAGCGGCTGACACGGTGGCGCGCAGTTCTGACAGTGGTGCGCGGGCGGACGGTTGACGGTCGGCTCGTGGTGAGGGGTAGTGGCGAGCGACGGGTAACAGATGACAGCTGACAGATAACAGATTTCGAAATCTGTTATCTGTCAGCTGTTCGTCGTCGCCCGTCGGCCCTCACTCCAGCAGTTCCTCCGGCGTGCTCCGGGCGATCCTGGCGAGGGTCTCCAGGGCATGTGTCAGGACCGGGACCGGCGGCGACGCGAGGCCGACCCGGACGGCGGACGGAGACACCCTGGGGTCCACGGCGAAGGCTGCGGCCGGGGTGATCGCGATGCTCTCGCGCGCCGCGGCGGCCACGAACGTTTCCGCCCGCCACGCCGCCGGCAGTTCCCACCACACGTAGTAGGAGCACGGGTCTGCGCGCAGGTGCTGTCCTGCCAGCACTTCCCGTGCGAGTAGCTGCCGCGCCGTCGCATCCGAGCGCTTTGCCGCTTCGACCGCCGCGACGGCGCCGTCCCCGACCCAGCGGACGACCGCCTCCAGCGCGAACCCGCTGGGCGTCCATCCGCCGGACCGCAGCGCGGCGGCCATCCGGTCGCGGAATGCACTGGGGACGACGGCGAACCCGGTGGTCAGGCCCGGGGCCAGGCGCTTGGAGACGCTGTCCACCAGGATCGTTCGCTCGGGCAGCAGGGCTGCGAGGGGCACGAGGTCGGGTCGCAGGAAGGACCAGATGGCGTCCTCGATGACGGGCAGGTCGAGACGGCGCAGCTCGTCGGCGAGGGTTGCCCGGCGCTCGGGTGGGAGGCTTCCGCCGAGCGGGTTCTGCAGTCGGGGCTGGAGGTAGACGGCGCTGAGCGGCGCGGCCCGGTGCGCGGCGGTGACGGCGCCGGTCCGGAGGCCGTGCTCGTCGACGGCCAGTGGTACGAGAGTGATCCCCAGCCGCTGCGCGACGGCCTTGACCACGGGGTACGTCAACGCCTCGACCCCGAGCCGCCCTCCGGGCGGTACGAGCGCGGAGAGCGCGCCGGCGACCGCCTGCCGGCCGTTGCCCGCGAACAGCACGTCCTCGGGCGATGCCTGCCACGAGGGCGAGCCGTGCGGCCCGGACGCCAGCTGGGCGAACGCGTGGCGGGCGGCGGCCGTCCCGATTGCCCCCACCGGGCGCAGCGCGGCGTCGAGTGCGTCCGCCCGAAGCATCGGTGCGAGGGCGGCGCCGAGCAGCGCCTGCTCGGGCACGACGGGGTAGTTGAGCTCCAGGTCGATGGGTGCCCCGGCCGGTTCGGCGAGCGGGATGTGGGGGCCGGGTGCCCGCTGGTCGGCGCGGACGAAGGTGCCGCGGCCGACCTCGCCGGTGGTGAGTCCCCGGAGGGCCAGTTCCCGGTAGACGCGCCCGGCGGTCGAGGCGGCGATGCCGCGGCGGCGGGCGAAGGCGCGTTGGGTGGGGAGCTGTTGCCCGGGGCGAAGCCGTCCGTCGGTGATGGCGTTGGCGATCTCGTCGGCGATGAGCCGGTAGTCGTCCATCGACGGGCCCTCCGTGTCGGTCGTGCTCGGCGGGATTGCGCTGATTGCACCGAGCGCAAAGTTATCATTGCATCGAGCTCGGAGTGCGGCCTAGCCTCCTCGCATGGACCTGCTGATCCCCGCCGCCGCCCCGCACGCCCTGCTCGGAATCGCCGCCGTGGCGCTGGGCATGGTGCTCACCCCCGGGCCCAACATGATCTACCTGGTCTCGCGCTCGATCGCCCAGGGCCGCCGGGCCGGGCTGGTGTCGCTGGTCGGGGTCGCGGCCGGATTCCTGGTCTACCTCGGGGCCGTGACGGTGGGCGTCGCCGCGGTGTTCACGGTGGTGCCGGCGCTCTATACGACGATCAAATTCGCCGGGGCCGGGTACCTGCTGTGGCTCGCGTGGAAGGCCGTCAGGCCGGGTGGCGCGCCGGTCTTCGCGCCGCAGCAACTGCCGCACGACTCGCCGCGCAAGCTGTTCGGGATGGGCTTCCTGACCTGCCTGCTCAATCCCAAGATCGCCATCATGTACCTGTCCCTGCTGCCCCAGTTCGTCGACCCGGCGCGTGGTCACGTCGCGGCCCAGAGTCTGGTGCTCGGCCTCACCCAGGTCGTCGTGGCGGTCACCGTCAACGGACTGATAGCGGCGAGTGCGGGCAGCATCGCGTCCTTCCTCAACCGTCGCCCGGCTTGGCTCCGCATTCAGCGCTACGCGATGGGCACGGTCCTCGGCGGACTCGCCCTGCACATCGCGGCGGACCGGGCGAAGGCGGTTGCGGTCTGAGCGGGTGGGGAGCGGCGGATGGCAGCCGACGGAGGACAGATGACAGCTGACAGATAACAGATTTCGAAATCTGTTATCTGTCAGCTGTCATCTGTTCCCCGCCACCTCCGTCAGCACCCCGTACCCGACCCGCAGGAACCGCCCGTCCATCGTCGGCCCGGTGTTGGCGAGAGCGGCGACGGCGCTCTCCGTCTGTGGTGAGAAGCCCACGAACGCGGTGAACCCGCGCGTGGCGCCGGAGTGGAAGAACAGGTCCCGGTCGCCCGACCGTCGGTGGTTCCACACCAGGCACACCTCGTCGCCGGACCCTGGCAGTCGCAGCCGGGGGAGCTGCACCTCCCGAAGCGCCGCGCCCAGCTCGCCACCCGGCTCGCCGTCCCCCTCGTCGCCCGACTCGCCCGGCCACGTGCCGACATGCGCCTGCAGGAAGCGCAGCAGGTCCGCGCCGCTCGCCCGGACCGCGCCCGCGCCCGGAAGGCCGGGCATTCGCCACGGCGGCAGTGCCCGGCCGCGCCGGTGCCCGATGGCGCGGTCCGGGGTGTCCGGCGCGCAGGCCAGCGTCCGCAGTCCCAGGGGCCGGCCGATCCGTTCGGCGAGGAGTTCGGCGTACGGCGCACCACCCGTCTCGGCGAGGAGGCGGCCGAGCAGTGCGACCCCGTAGTTGGAGTACCCGTACCGGCTGCCGGGCTTGGTGCGGACGGTGGTTCGGGCTACCGCATTCCTCAACTCCACCTCCCCGTAAGCCCCGTACGGATTGCTGTACCAGGCCCGGACGGCGCTCGCCAGTAGGCCGGGCGGCAGGCGGCGGAGGCCCGCGGTGTGCGTGGCCAGGTGGAGGAGTCGGATCGGCCCGCCCGAGCGGACGGTCAACGGCCGCCAGGAGCACGGGAGGTGGAGTTCCAGCGGATCGTTCAGCGTGAGTTCGCCGCTCGCGGCCAGCGCCGCGAGCAGCAGCGCGGTGAACGTCTTCGTGACGGAACCGAGTTCGAAGACGGTGTCGGGCGTGCAGTCCGGCGCGCTCGGGGCGCGTCCGAGCCGCCCGTGGCACCGCACCTCCGCCGAACTCCCCCGCGTCATGGCCAGAGTGACGGCCGTCGCCGACGGTCCGGCCGCCTCGACCAGGGCGGACAGACTCCTGTCCGCCCCACTCACGTCGCCACCGGCGTGCCGCCGAGCGCGCGGGACAGGGTGATGGTGGCGGCCACCACCCCCACTACCGCCGTGTGTTGGTGGTCCCGGAAGGCCTGTTCCGGGTCCGCGTCGACCGGTTCGGAGTCGCGTGGCAGCAGCCCGTCCGCGTGCTGCGCGGTGGCCAGCGCGTCCCAGCCCTGCCGCCCGGTGACCGGTTCGCCGACGCACGCGTCGACGGCGAGCAGTTCGGCGGCGAGGTCCCACTGTCCGATCTCCAGCCAGACGTCGAGCCAGACGGGCAGCCAGTCGCGCACGTAGGCGCGCACCGGTTCCGGCAGGCCGTCCGGGCGGGCGCCCCAGTCGGTGAGGTGGAAGACGGTGTGGGTGATCCGGTAGGCGGTCATCCAGTCGACGGCCCACGGCTCCGGTGTCGCACCGAGCCAGGTGGCGGCGGCGAGTGCCGCCCAGTCCGGTCGGTCGGCGAGCCCGACGATCCGGCGGGCGTTGGCGACGGCCAGCTTCCGGTTGGGTTCGGCCTCGACGGCGTGGACCGCGCGCAACCGGCCGAGCGAGTCCAGGAGTTCCTCCATCGCGGCGTGCCGGTAGCCGGCGCGGGCGAAGTGGGCGTACGTCTCCAGCGGGTCGGTCATCGCGAGGTGGCGCAGCTGTCGTTCGTACAGGAGGTCGCCCGCGCGCACCTGGTCCCAGGCGAAGTCGAGGAGGCCGCGCGCGGTGCGGGTGTCGCCGGGGCCGGTCACGCCGTCGCGCAGGACGAGGGAGGCGGCGAGGGCGAGTTCGCCGAGCGGCTTGTAGGCGTCGTTGGGGTCGGCGAGGTCGACGACGGTGTTGTCGGGGAGCCGGCCGAACCCGTTCCGGCGGCCGGCGTCCAGCCAGTCCAGCGCGTGCGAGCCGAGGCGTTGCGCGGTGGCCAGCACGCGCGTGTCGGCCGTCATCGTGCCGCCCTCGCCCGGACCGGTTCCGGCGGACCGTTCAACAGGCGGTCGGCGATGGCGAGTTCGAGCAACGTGCGGGCGCTTCCGTCGCCGGTCAGGCGGATCCGTTCCAGCACGGGCCCGACCTCCAGCCGTAGCGGACGGCCGTCGGCCCGCGCCCAGGCGAGCCAGCGGGCGAGCCGGGCGGCGGTGCGAAGGTCCCGGCGGAGCATCGAGCGGGCGGTGCCGCGCGCGAGGTCGAGGGTGTGGGTGCGGGCGAGTTCGTGCACGGGGCCGTCGAGACCGGGCAGGGCGAGCACGGACAGCTGCGCCATGCGGACGGACCACGCCTGCCAGTCGCGCGGGCCCGGGGGCGAGCCCGGTCGGGGGCCCGGCCGCGGCACGGCGGCGGGAGGCGGGGCGGCCTCGCCGCCGTACGGTGTGCGCGCGAGCAGTGCGGAGGCCGCCCAGTCCTGCCAGGCGATCACGAGGTTCGCATCGTCGGCGGGCGGAGGTGGGCCGGTCGGGGAACCGTCCCACGAGTCGGCGGCGGGCGGCGGGAAGACCCGTCGGGCTTCGGCCAGTAGCCGGGCTGCGGCGTCGTCCAGCGGCACGAGGGTCGACTCCTTCAGCGGATTCGACGGATTCGACGGATTCGACGGATCTAACGGATTCAGTGGATCCAACGGTGAACGAGCGTTGAAGAGTTGAGGAGCGAGCAGGTCCGGGCCGAGTATGCGCGCCGCCGCGAGCACAGCCCCGGGTACGGAGCCCTCCGGGTCGGTCAGCAAGGAGGCCAGCAGCCCGTCCGGCTCCGTGAGCGAGGCCGTTCCCCCGGCGCCCCGGAGGGCGTCGAGGGTCCGGCGGGCCATCCGCTCGACGGCCGCGGCGTACTCGTCGCGCAGTGGTGTCTCGGCGAACGGCATGGTGCGCTGGTCCTCCTTCCGGAGTCCGGGAGGGTTCACGAGGGAACCTCGACGGCTCACGAGAGGTCTCGGGGATGGCGGCGGGTCGCAGGTGTCGTGGCCGCGGCCGTCGCCGTGGCCGCAGACCGGGCGGCCAGCAGGCCACCGACTACGGACTACCAGCCACCGGCCACCGGCTGCCGGGCTACCGGCTCGGCCGCTCCTCGGGCCGCTTCGGGCTCGGCTCCTTGGGCGACAGCAGGAGCAGCAGCGCGACCGCGGCGTCGGGGCGGTACGTGGGCGCGTCGGTCACGACGGCCTCGTCCTCCACCATCAGGCTCGCGAGTGTGACGGCCTCGACCGGCGTCGCGCTGGGTGACACCGGGCCCGCTTCGGTCCGGAACTGAGTAAGCATCAGGCATGCCTCCTCACGCGGATGTCATCACCCGGTTGGGCGATGCCCCTGTCCGACCTTACGAGCCGGGCCGGGGCCGTGCATCCGCAGTCCGCTGAGCAGGGATGTTGCCCTGGGTGTGGGCCCGGTCGCGGCGAGTCGGTACGGTCGGGGGCATGACCACAGCCTTGATCACCGGCGCGACCGCCGGCATCGGAGCCGCGTTCGCCCGCCGGCTCGCCCGCGGCGGCTACCGGCTCGTCCTGGTGGCGCGCGACACCGAGCGCCTGGAGCGCACCGCCGCCGACCTGCAGGGGAAGTACGGCGTCGAGACGGAGGTGCTGACCGCCGACCTCGCGACCGACGAGGGCATCGGCGCCGTCGAGGCGCGGCTGGCCGACGCCGCCCGCCCGGTGGACCTGCTCGTCAACAACGCGGGCTTCGGCAACCGCGGGGCCTTCCTGACCGTCCCGCTCCAGGACGAGCTGGACATGCTGAAGGTGCACGTCGAGGCGGTCCTCCGGCTGACGACGGCGGCGCTGCCCGGGATGCGCGACCGCGGCCGCGGAGCGATCATCAACGTCGCCTCCGTGGCGGCGTTCCTGCCGCGCGGCACGTACGGGGCGAGCAAGGCGTGGGTGGTGAGCTTCACCCAGGGGGTGCTGCGCGACCTCGGCGGCAGCGGGGTCCGGATGATGGCGCTGTGCCCGGGCTTCACGCGGACCGAGTTCCACGAGCGGGCCGGCATGGGCACCGGCAACATCCCGTCCTGGTCCTGGCTCTCGGCCGAGCGGGTCGTGGAGGAGGCGCTGCGCGACCTCGGGCGCGGCCGGTCGGTGTCGGTGCCGGGCAAGCGGTACAAGGCCGCGGTGGCGCTGGCCCGGGTACTGCCGTCCGGGAAGCTGGGCGGGCTCTCCAACAAGGCGGCGCGCACCTACCGGACGGACTGACCGCGCGGGACGGACCGAACGCGCCAGGCGGGTGGAACGGGCGCGGCGGGCGGGTGGGACGGGTGGACGGGGCGGACGGACCGACCGGTCGGCCGCGCCAGGCGGGTGGACGGGCGGCCCCCGTTCACCCGCGGCACACGGCGTGATCGGGCGGGCGGCCACGCGCGCCGCGGGAATAGGGTGACCCTCACTATTAGCTAGTCTAACTATGAGCTACTCTCGCTATGCTGGCGGCCGCCCGGCTGCCCGACCCCCGGAGGTCCGCCCTTGAGGCCCGACAGAATCGACTGGACCCCGTCCCCGCGCGACGAGGGCGAACCACGCCCGCCCGCGCAGTGGCGGCGCATCCTCGCCCTCTTCCGCCCCTACGCGGGCCGCCTCGCCACCGTCGGACTGCTGGTCGGCGCCTCCGCCGTCGTCTCGGTCGTCTCGCCGTTCCTGCTGCGCGCCGTCCTGGACACCGCGATCCCGCACGGCCGTACCGGCCTGCTGAGCGTGCTCGTGCTCGGCATGATCGCCGCCGCCGTCGTGAACAGCGTGTTCAACGTCCTCCAGACGCTGATCTCCACCACCGTCGGCCAGCGCGTCATGCACGACCTGCGCACCGCCGTCTACGGCCACCTCCAGCGCCAGTCCCTAGCGTTCTTCACCCGCACCCGCACCGGCGAGGTGCAGTCCCGGATCGCGAACGACATCGGCGGCATGCAGTCCACGGTGACGTCCACCGCCACCAGCCTGGTCTCCAACTTCACCGCCGTCGTCGCCTCCGTCGTCGCGATGGTCGCGCTCGACTGGCGGCTGACGGTCGTCTCGCTGCTCCTGCTCCCGCTGTTCGTCTGGATCAGCCGCCGGGTCGGCAACGAGCGCAAGAAGATCACCACCGAGCGGCAGAAGCAGCTGGCCGCGATGAGCTCGGCGGTCCAGGAGTCGCTCTCGGTGAGCGGCATCCTGCTCGGGCGCACGATGGGCCGCTCCGGCTCCCTCGCCCGGGAGTTCACCGAGCAGTCCGACCGCCTCGCCGACCTGGAGGTGCGGGCCAGCATGGCCGGGCGCTGGCGGATGAACACCATCCAGATCGTGATGGCCGCGATGCCCGCCGTCATCTACTGGGCGGCCGGGCTGACCGCCGCCGGCGGCGCGCCGATCGTCTCGGTCGGCACCCTGGTCGCCTTCACCACGCTCCAGCAGGGCCTGTTCCGCCCGACCGTCGGCCTGCTCTCCACCGGCGTCGACGTCCAGACCTCGCTCGCGCTGTTCCAGCGCATCTTCGAGTACCTCGACCTCCCGGTCGAGATCGCCGAACGGCCGCGGCCCGTGACCCTGGACCGGATCCGCGGCGAGGTCCGCTTCGAGGGCGTCGACTTCCGCTACGACGGCGGGCAGGAGCGCCCCACGCTCGCCGGGGTCGACCTCACCGTCCCGGCCGGGAGCTCGCTCGCCGTGGTCGGCGAGACCGGCTCCGGCAAGACCACCCTCAGCTACCTCGTCCCCCGGCTGTACGACGTGACCGGAGGCCGCGTCACCATCGACGGCGAGGACGTGCGCGACCTCTCCTTCGACACCCTCGCCCGCGCCGTCGGCGTCGTCTCCCAGGAGACGTACCTCTTCCACGCCTCCGTCGCCGAGAACCTGCGCTTCGCCAAACCGGACGCCACCGACGGCGAACTCGTCGAGGCCGCCCGCGCCGCCCAGGTCCACGACACCATCGCCGGCCTGCCCGAGGGCTACGACACCCTGGTCGGCGAACGCGGCTACCGCTTCTCCGGCGGCGAGAAGCAGCGCCTCGCCCTCGCCCGCACGATCCTGCGCAACCCGCCCGTCCTGATCCTCGACGAAGCCACCAGCGCGCTCGACAACCGCACCGAGCGCGCCGTCCAGGAGGCCGTCGACACCCTCTCCGCGGGCCGCACCACGATCACCATCGCCCACCGGCTCTCCACCGTGCGCGGAGCCGACCAGATCGCCGTCCTCGACCACGGCGCGGTCGTCGAACTCGGCACCCACGACGAACTGGTGGCGCTGGACGGCCGGTACGCGGCCCTGCTGCGCCGCGAGGCACCCCAGGTGCCCGACGCCCCGGAGCCGGCGGTCCTGGGGCACGTCTGACGAGCCGGCCCGAGGCCGGGGGTACGTGTGACGGGCCGGTCCGGAGCCTGGGGTACGTCTGACGAGCCAAAGTGAGGCGAGGGGACCCGACGACCGCGGCTACGCCGCCTTCGGCGCCTCGTTGTAGCCCTCCGCGACCTCCTGGCCGGACAGCCGCTGGATCGCCGCCATCACCTCGTCGGTGACCTGGCGGCGGGCCCTGGCCGAGCGCGCCTGCCCGTGCAGCTCGTCGAAGTGCAGCGGCTCACCGAAGCGGACGGTCACCTTCTTGAGGCGCGGCACCCGCTTGCCCACCGGCAGGATCTGCTCCGGCCCCTCCAGCGCCACCGGCACGACCGGTACGCCCGCCGTCAGCGCGAGCCACGCGACGCCCGTCTTGCCGCGGTAGAGGCGGCCGTCGAGCGAGCGGGTGCCCTCGGGGTAGATGCCGAAGGCCTTGCCGTCCTCCAGGATCTCCAGCGCGGACTCCAGGGAGGCCTGGGCGGAGCGGTAGGTGCCGCGCTCGACCGGCACGGCGCCGATCGCCTCGAAGAAGCCCTTGGAGAGGCGGCCCTTGAACCCCGGGGCGGTGAAGTACTCGGCCTTGGCGAGGAAGTGGACCCGGCGCGGGGCGGTCAGCGGGATCACCACGCTGTCGATGAACGACAGGTGGTTGCTGGCGAGGATGACCCCGCCCTTGCGCGGCACGTTCTCGACACCTTCGATGACCGGCCGCCAGATGCCGCGCGAGACGGGTTTCAGCACCAGCCTGGTGACGAGATCGAGCATGGTCCCTCCCTGGACGAACGAGCGCCCGGGAGGAGCCCGGGCCGGTATCGGTTCCGCAGACTACGCCACCGGCCCCGCCGCCCGTCCACTCCCTCAGTGCGTGGCCCGCGCCACGGACGGTGCACCGGGGCCGGGTAGGGTACGCCCGTCCGAACACCGCACAACCCGCAGTTCCCAGGAGGGCAACCATGCAGAGCACCGAGGAGATCAAGGCGCTCTTCGACCGTTTCGACAAGAACGGCGATGGCAAGATCACTCCGGCCGAGTACGCGCTGGTCGCGAACGAGATGGGCGACCACGACGTGACGCTGTCGATGGCCGAGGCGCTCATCCACGCCATGGACACCCACCACCAGGGCTACCTGACCTTCGACGAGTTCCTGGCCGCCCGCCGGGGCTGAGCCCGCCGTGACGGGGCCGGTCGCCGTACCGGCGGCACCGGCCCCGATCGCCTGACGAATGACAGCTGACAGATAACAGATTTCGAAATCTGTTATCTGTCAGCTGTCATTCGTTTGCCGGTCGTTCTCCGTCAGCCCGCGACCGGGAACACCCGGCGCACCACCCGCTCCGCCGCCCCGCCGTCGTCCCACGGGCAGAACTTCGCCCGGAACCGCGCCCGCGCCGCCGGATCCGCGTCGCCCGCGAGCAGCGCCGCCGCCAGCCCGTCCGCGTCCACCGTGACCGCGCCCGGCGGCTCCGCGAACAGGTCGAAGTACACCCCGCGCACCCGCCGGTAGTCGTCCCAGTCCGGCGCGAACACGACGATCGGCCGGTCCAGCACGGCGTAGTCGAACATCATCGACGAGTAGTCCGTCACGAGCACGTCCGCCGCGAGGTAGAGGTCCTCCACGGACGGGTGCGCCGAGACGTCCACGATCTCCGCCGCGTCCTCGCCCGCGACCAGGTCCCCCGGGCCGGTGGTGTGGAAGTAGTGCGTGCGCACCAGCAGCGTGTACGAGGGGCCGAGCCGCCGGGCCAGGTCCTTCACGTCCAGCAGTGGCACGTAGCCGCCCTGGCCCTCGCGGTGCGTCGGCGCGTACAGCACCGCCGTGCGGCCCGGACGCAGGCCGATCCGCTCGCGCATCGCGCGCACCTCGTCCGGGGTGGCGTTGGCCAGGCGGTCGTTGCGCGGGTAGCCGGTGTCGAGCATCTCGTAGCGGCCGGGGAAGGCGCGGGCGAAGTGCTCGCTGGTGTGCGGGTTGGAGGAGACGAGGAAGTCCCAGCGGTCGACGGCCTCCTGGAGCCGGTCGAAGTCCATGCCGTCGGCGGCCTCGGGACGGTCCCGCAGGTCCATGCCCATTGCCTTCAGCGGGGTGCCGTGCTGGGTCTGGACGTGCACCGTGCCCGGTCGCTTGGCCATCGTGTGCGGGAAGTTGACGTTGTTGACGAAGTACCGGGCGGTCGCCATCACCTTGAGGTAGGCGGGGGTGTTGACGATCACGTACGGCACCCCGGCCGGCATGGCCGCGGCCTGCGTGCGGTTCTCCACGACCCACACGCCCCGGATCTCCGGGACGAGTTCCTTCGCCTTCTCGTAGATCGCGGCCGGGCTGCACGCGTAACCCCGGTGCCAGTACGCCGCGTAGACCGCGAGGGTGTCGTCCAGCGGCAGCCGGCGGAACGCGTTGTACGCGGTGAACCGGGCACCGCTGCGCACCCCCTTGCGCACCGCCGGCGCCACCGCCCGCGCGCCGCGCTTGAGTTCGCGCGGCAGCCGCCCGGTGCGGCGCAGCTCCGCGTAGGCGATCCGCGCGCCGCGTGCCGCCAGCCGGTACTGCACGCCGCGCACGCCTCCGGGGAACTGGTAGTCGTCCGGCCGGTGGTGGGCGAAGTGCCGGGAGATGCTGTGGAAGAAGTCCTTGCGCCACTCGACCGGCACGAGTCCGGGGGTGTCGTAGACGTTGAGCGCCTGGCGGACGGTCCGGTCGAAGACCAGCGTGCGCAGCGACTCCGGGACGGGCCGGCCGGGGCGGTCCGGGCGGTCCAGGAACGCGAAGATCGCGTCGTACTGGGCGAACACGTCGGCGTGCTTGGGGGAGGCGGTCGCGGTGATCGCGCCGTCCCGGTTGCGGCGGTAGACGTAGCAGGGGCGGTCGACGTAGCGCAGCCGCTCGGCGGCGAGCAGCGCGGGGTAGGTGACCGAGATGTCCTCGTAGTAGCCGCGCCCGAACGCGACGCCGAGGCCCTCCAGGTACGCGCGGCGGAAGACCTTGTTCCACACCGACATCACCGTCTGGAACAGCGCCGGGTGCTCGGCGAGCGTGCAGCCCTCGACGAGCGGGGAGCCGAGCAGCACGTGGCGCCAGGGGTTGGGTTCGGTCGCGCCGTCCGGGTAGACGTGGGTGAAGTCGGTGACCAGCACGTCGGCGGGGACGGCCTGGCGGCCCTCGTGGCGCAGCTCGTCCAGGACCACGCTGACGGTCCGCTCCGGCAGCCAGTCGTCGCTGTCGACGAACCAGACGTACTCGCCGCGCACGAGCGGCAGGGCGGCCGCACGGGCGCCGCCGAGGCCCTGGTTCTCGGTGAGGTGCAGGACCCGCAGGCGCGGATCGCGGGCGGCGTACTCGTCCAGGATCGCGCCGCAGCCGTCGGGGGAGAGGTCGTCGACCGCGATCACCTCGAAGCGCGACTCCGCGGCGGGGGTGTCGCCGAGGATCGAGTCGAGGCAGCGCGGCAGGAACCGCTCCACGCCGTGGACCGGGAGCACGATGCTGAGGAGGAGTGACACGCTGGCCGAGTCTACCGACCGCCCGGACGTGACCTCTGAGCTGGGCTTCAGCCGGGGCGAGGGGGCTCCGGAGCGGGGTCGCCGAGAAGGGCTGCGCAGCGGTCGGGGGTGATCCGGGGCTCGCGGCGGACGGTGGTCCTCGTGTCCGGTCCTCGTGTCCGGTCCTGCGCCCGGCCCTGAACCCGGAGCCGCCGGTGCCGGGCCCTGGTGGGGGCGGCACCGGCAGCCTGGTGGCGGCCCGGCCGACCCTCTACGGCCGGCCGCCGGTCCGGGCACCCGTCCGAGCCTGGCCGCCGCAGCGTCGAGGCGGCCGGGCAGTGGCTCGGGGGAGCCGGAGTCCTTCATCATTCGAACACGCAGTTGGGCAACGTGCGAGCCCTGCGCGTAGAAAGAGATATTGCTTGGAGGTTACGCCGGAGTCAATCCCTCGAATGTGTTCACTTCATGAATGATCCAATTCGGTGATCGCTCCGGTGGAGTGATACCCATGGTGCTGGTGGTCCGTCCTCCGGGGCGACCCCTGTCCGGCTCCTGTCCAGCCCCTGCCCAGCCCCTGTCCTGTTCCCCGCCCCGTGCTTCGCCGACCCGTGTGCCGACCCCTCCGTCCTCCCGCGCGCGACCCCTATATACCGGCCGCGCCACCGGGCACTCCCGATGATCCCGTGCGCCGGGCGCGTGCCTCGTGACCGGGCGCCGGGTCCGTACCTCCGAAAACCGCTGACGGAGGGCCGGTCGTGCACCCATCATTGATGCCTAGTCGTGACCGGTCCGGGTGGCCCCTGGTGCATCGTCAGTTGACGCCGCACGATACGGTGGCACAACACCAAGGACGGTTGCGCGAAGGCCGTCCGTCACGGATAGTCTTCGCCTCACGGCCCTGGCGCCTCGTAGGGGTGGGAAAACTGATGGAACACATGCAAGTGCGGACTCGGCCCCGTGTGCCGGCGATCCAGTGCGGTGTCGGCGCGACCGGCCGCCGGATCGAACGACACCTGGCCGTGCTCGGCGCGCCCGCCGTCCCGGCGGTGGACACTGCCGAGGCGCTCGGGCTGATAAGGGAGCTGACGCCGCGCGGCGCCGGCGCCCCGGCGTCGCCGCGCCGCCACGTACGGGTGTCGCTGCTGGCGCCCCTGCGCCGGCTGCGGCGGAGCCTGTTCGGCGGTCGCGGCTAGGACCCGAGGCCTCACGGCCTCCGGCCCGACCCGCACCCCGGCACCCGGCCCGGCGGACCACGAGGACCGTCGGGTCTTCGTCGTACCCGGACGGGTCCGGGTCGGCGGGTCGAGTGCCGCCGGGCGGAGAGCTCCTTGGCCGAGTGGTGCTCGTCCCACTCGAGTGGTGCTCGTTCCAGTGGCGCTTGCGCGAACCGGCGGTCGGCTTCCGGCAGGATGGCGCTCATGGCGGACAACATCCACTCCCACCCCACCAGCCCCTTCCAGACCACCACCTTCGAGATCACCACCGGCAGCCGCGAGGTCGCGCTCGACATCACCGACCGCTGCGCCGCGTTCCTCACCGAGCGGGCCGCCGGCCGTGACGGCCTGCTCAACGTCTTCGTCCCGCACGCCACCGCCGGCATCGCCGTCCTCGAGACCGGTTCCGGCAGCGACGACGACCTCCTCGCCACCCTGCGCGACCTGCTCCCCGCCGACGACCGCTGGCGCCACCGCCACGGCAGCGCGGGCCACGGGCGCGACCACGTCGTGCCCGGACTGGTCGCCCCGCACGCGACCCTGCCCGTGATCGGCGGTCAACTCGCGCTCGGCGTCTGGCAGTCCGTCGTCCTGGTCGACACGAACGGGGACAACCCGCGCCGGACCGTCCGGCTGTCCTTCCTGGGCGGCTGAGCGGACGTCAGACGCGGGACGCGACGGCGGCGAGGTAACGCTCGATGGCCAGGTACTGGCACAGCGCCGCGACCGGACGGCCCAGGCGGGCGTACCAGGCGGCCAGCCGGGAGAAGGCGGCCACCTCGAACCACACCTCGCCGTCGGCGTCCATCGACACCAGGAACGACTCCTCGCCGCACTCGGGGTGGCCGGGCAGCGTGCCGTAGGCGAAGCCGATCCGGTCCGGCTCGTCCACCGTCCACACGACGCGGCAGGGGATCACGAGGCGCGGCCACCGGCTGCCGGGCAGGGCGATCCGCAGCAGGACCGTGGCCCCTTCGGCGGCGGGCGCGTGCGGGTGGACGGCGAAACCGGTGCCCAGCTGGCTGCCCCAGCCGAGGACGTACCGGCCGGCCCGCTCCAGCACGTCGGGGCCGTGGCCCAGGTGCACGCGGCGCCGCAGGTGCGCGTACCCGTGGGGGAGCGGCCCGCCCCGGGTGGCTCCGACCTCGGGATACGTCGGTGCGGCGGCGCGGGCGGCGGTGAGGCGCTGGTGGAGATCTCGGCCCATGGGGGCCACCGTAACCGGGGGGCCCGGGGCGGATGGCGGCGGGGTTGGGGCCGGGCGGGGCGCGGGTTGGCGCTCGGTAGGCAGGGGGCGGCGAACAGGTAACAGATGACAGATGACAGATGTTGAAATCTGTCATCTGTCATCTGTTATCTGTCCGCTGTCGTCTGTCGTCCGTCAGCCGCCCCCCGCCTTGCCGCACACTGGGCGCGAGGAGTAGGAAGGCGGCATGAGCGATACGGAGACGAACGAGGACACGGCCGTCTGCGTGCCGGCTCCTGCCGAAGGTGCCGAGGCCGCCCTGGTGCACGACCCGGCGCTGACCGGTCCGCGCGCCGACTGCATCCTGTGCGGCGAGCCGACCGAGCTGCCCGCCGACCACCCGGGCACCACGCTCTGCCCGGTCTGCGCCTGGCAGCAGGCTCAGCGGATCGCCTGCTCGGGCTGAGGAGGCCCCTTCCGGGCGCGTCTCAGGCGTCCTCCCGCCCGGCCAGAGCGAGGGTCGATCCGTGCCGCCCCTTGTGGACCAGCAACTGGGCCGGGATGCGGGTGCGCAGGTCGGCGACGTGGCTGACGATGCCGACGGCCCGGTCACGTTCGCGCAGCCCGTCGAGCACGTCCATGACCTCCTCCAGCGTCTGCTCGTCCAGGGTGCCGAAGCCCTCGTCGATGAAGAGCGTGTCCAGTGGCATGCCGCCCGCCTCGTCGGTGACGACGTCGGCGAGGCCGAGGGCGAGGGCGAGCGAGGCGAAGAAGCTCTCGCCGCCGGAGAGGGTCGCGGTGTCGCGCTCGGTGCCGGTCCAGGCGTCGACGACGCGCAGGGCGAGCCCCGAGCGCTTGTTGCCGGTGCCGCGGTCGTCGCTGTGGACGAGGGTGTAGCGGCCCCCCGACATCCGGACGAGCCGGTCGCTCGCTGCCGCCGCGACCTGCTCCAGCCGCGCCGCCAGGACGTACGACTCCAGGCGCATCCGCAGCCGGTTCTCGGTGGAGGTGCCTGCGGCGAGCGCGGCGAGCCGGTTGATCCGCTCGAACCGGACCAGTGCAGGCGCCAGTTCCTCCGCCAGGGCGGCGAGTTGCGCGCCGATGGCGGCCAGCGCAGTGCGGCGCTCGCTGGCCGCGGCCTGGGCGGCGTGGGCGTGGCGCAGTCGTGTCGTAGCGGTGTCGAGTGCGGCCTGGGCGGCGGGCAGGTCGGCGTCCGGGCGCTCCGCGGCCGTGGCGAGCTCGGGCAGCGCGAGCTCGCGTTCGACGGAGGCGAGTTCGGCGCGCTGCCGGTCCAGCCGGGCCTCCAGCTGCTCGCGCTGTCCGCGGGGGAGCATGACGGCGAGTGCGTCGTCGGCGCTGGGGAACCCGGCCGCGGCGGCGGCCTTGGCGAGTTCGTCCTCGGCGTCGGCCAGCCGGGCCGCCGCCTCCGCGCGGGCGCGGACCGCCGTGGCCGCCGCCGCGACGCCGTCGGCGAGCCGGGCGAGGGCTGCGGCCCGTTCGGCGACGGAGGCGGCCTCGCCCCGGGCGGCGGCCACCCGGGCGGCGAGCTCCCGCTGTTCGGTGCCGAGGGCCTGGAGGCGGTCGGTGAGGACGGCGCCGTGCTCGCGGGCCCCGCGCAGTTCGTCGTGGCGGCGGGCGCGGTCGTCGGTGAGCCGGCCGATCTCCCGCTCGACCCGGCCGAGCGCCTCGGCGGCCCGCAGCGCCTCGTGATGCTCGCGGTCCAGCGTGGCGAGGGCGTCGGCGACGGTTCGGGCGTCGTCCGGTCCGGCCGCTCCGGCGGCTGTCGCCTCGCGGACCCGCAGCGCGGTGAGGGCCTGGTCGGCGTCGGTCGCGGCCTGCTCGGCGGCGCTTTGGGCGGCGCGGGCCCGGTCCTCGTCGGCCGCGCTGACGCGCTCGCCGGGAGCGGCCAGGGCGGGTTCCGGGTGCTCGGCCGAGCCGCAGACCCGGCAGGCCTCGCCGGTCCGCAGCTGCTCGGCCAACTCGGCCGCCATGCCCACGAGTCGGCGCTCGCGGAGGTCCTGGCTGTACTCGCGGGCGTCCAGGGCGGCTTCGCGCAGCGCGTGCGCGCGCGGTTCGGCGGCGGAGATCTCGGTCCGCAGGTCGTCGCGTTCCCGGGCCGCCTTCAGTCGGGCGGCCACCTCGACGCGCTTTCCGTCCAGTTGCTCGACGCGGGCGCCGGCCTCGCGGGCCGCCGTCTGCTCCGCCTGGAGGCGGACCAGCCGGCCGTCGAACTCGGCCAGCCAGTCCTCGGCCTCCTCGGCGAGGTCCTCGGCGCGGAGCCGCTCCTCGTCGGCGGCCCGCTGCTCGCGGGCGAGTTCGACACAGTGCCGCTCGTCGGCCCTGGCGGCCTCCAGGCGGACCACCTCGGCCCGCAACCGCCTTTCGGTATCGGCCAGTTCGGCGGCGTCGGCCTCGCCGAGCCCCATGGTCGCGGGTTCGCGGACGTCTCCGGTCAGCGCGGCCCGGTGCCGGTGCTCGGCCTCCTGCGCGCGGCCGTGCGCCTCGGCGGCGTGCTCGCGCAGGCGCAGCGCCGACTCCACGCCGACGGCCGCCTGCGCCGCCGCCAGCCGCTGCCGGTCGCGCGCCGCCTCCGGTTCGAGCCCGGCGAGCCGCTCCGCCCGTTGGCGGGCCTGCCGGTGGCGCTGCTGGCGTCCGGACAGTTCCTCGGCGGCCTCCCGCTCGCGCTGGGCCTCCACGTGGGCCGCCTCGGCGCCCGCGAGGGTGGCGTCCGCGACGGCCTGCTGCTCGGCCGCCCCGGCGCGCAGGATCGCCGCCCACCCGAGCACGCCCGCCGTGAGGTCGGCGCGGTCGTCGTCGGCGGGCACCCAGCCGTCGGCCGCTTCGGCGCCGGGCCCCGCCGCCTGCTCGGCCTTGCTCGCGAGGTCGCGCAGCCGGCGCCGGCCGGCCTGGACGGCTGCCTCCTGGGAGCGCCGCTGCTCCGCCAGCCACGCCTCGACGTGCTGGAACCGCTCGGTGTCGAACAGCCGGCGCAGCAGCTTGCCGCGTTCCTCCGAATCCGCCCTGAGAAAGCGCGCGAAGTCCCCCTGAGGCAGCAGGACGACCTGGCAGAACTGGTCGCGGTTCATGCCGACGAGCCGGTGGATCTCCTCGCCGGCCTCCTGGTGCGACTTGCTGAGCGCCCGCCAGCCCGGGGTGCCGTCGCCGGTGTCCGCCGCCCATTCGCGCAGCAGGGTCTGCGCCCGCTCGACGGTCGTGCCGGTGCCGACCTTCTTCGGCCGCCGCTGCTCCGGGAGCCGGGTGATCTGCAGGCGCCGCCCGCCGATCGTCAGCTCCAGCCGGACCTCGGTGAGGCGGTGCGGGTCGGCGTGGTCGCTGCGCAGGCGGTTGGCCCGGCGACTGCCGGGCACGTCGCCGTAGAGGGCGAAGCAGACCGCGTCCAGCACGCTGCTCTTGCCCGCACCGGTCGAGCCGCGCAGGAGGAACAGCCCGCCGGCGGCGAGCGCGTCGAAGTCCACCGTCTCGGCGCCCGCGAAGGGGCCGAAGGCGGTCACGGTGAGCCGGTGCAGCCTCATCGGGGCAGGTCCGCCTTCCGCTCGGCGCTCTCCCGCACGCTCTCGAACCCGGCCTGCAGCCAGTCGAGTTCGTCCTCGTCCGGATCGGAGCCCGGGCGCACGTGCCGCAGGAAGCCCTCCGCGATCTCCAGGTCGGCCCGCCCGCCGACCCGGGCCGCGTACGACTGCGAGGGCTCCGCCGGCGTCTCCTCGGGGTCGAACAGCAGCTGAAGGGTGTGCGGGAAGCGGCGGCGCAGGCGCTCCATCGGCTCGCTCGGGCGGGCCGCGTCGGTCAGGGTGGCCTGCACCCACGACTGCTCGTCCTTCGCGTACTTCTCGTCGGTGAGCAGGGCGTCGAGCGTGTCGCGCAAGGGGGCCAGGGGGCGCGGCCGCGGGCAGTCCACGTGCTCGGCGGTGACGGAACCGTTGGCGCCGAGGTCGACCAGCCACATCGTCTTGCGCTGCCTGGCCTCGGAGAAGGAGTAGGCGAGCGGGGAACCGCTGTAGCGCAGGTGCGGCGCGAGCGTCTGGCAGCCGTGCAGATGGCCGAGCGCGGCGTAGTGCACGCCGTCGAAGACCGAGGCGGGCACGGCCGCGACGCCGCCGACCGCGATGTCGCGCTCGCTGTCGCTCGGCGTGCCGCCGGTGACGAAGGCGTGCGCCAGGACCACCGCGCGCGTGCCCGCCGGCCGGGTGGCGAGGTCCTCCCGGACCCGGTCCATCGCGGCGCCGAGCACGGCCGCGTGCCCGCCGCGCTCCAGCCCGAAGCCCTCGCGCACGAGCGTCGGCTCCAGGTACGGCAGCCCGTAGACGGCCACCGGGCCGTGCTCGTCCGCCAGCAGTACGGGGTCGGCGCACTCGCCCGGATCGGTGCGCAGGTGGATCCCGGCGCGGCCGATCAGCCCCGCGCCGACGCCGAGACGGCGCGCCGAGTCGTGGTTGCCGCTGATGAACACCGTCGGCACGCCGAGCGCGGCCAGCCGGTGCAGCACGTCGTCGAACAGCGCGACCGCCTCCAGACCGGGCAGTGCCCGGTCGTACACGTCCCCGGCGACCAGCACGGCGTCGACGCGTTGCTCCTCGACGACCGCCACCAGGTGGTCGAGGAACGCGCGCTGGGCGTCGTGGAGGCTCTCCCGGTGGAACGAGCGCCCCAGGTGCCAGTCGGAGGTATGCAGCAGTCGCATGGTCCCCGACCCTAACCTCCGGCACCGACAATCCCGGCCGGAACCGTGGACCCGGGCACCCCGGGGCGGTGCGACCGGGCGGGCACGTCCGATTGTCAGTGACGGTGTGTATGTTCCTCGTCGCGGACGGTCGCGTCCGTGGCCGGTCGGCGTGGCCGGCCGGAAGCACTTCGGGTGGGTCGGGGAGAGGAGCACGGCATGTCGGTGCGGGTTCTGGTGTCGGGGATGGTCCGCGGGCGGTGCTCGCGGTCGCTCGTGGAGACGCTCGCGGGAGCGTGTGGTGCATGGAGGGCGCGCGGGCAGTCACGAGCGCGCCCGTCGGCGGCGCGGTGGAACCGCCCCGGTGGGGACGGGCCCCGGGCGGGCGGACCTCGCTGGAGCGGGCCACGGGCGAACGCGCCGGGGCGTGGCGGCGCCGGGCCCGGCGGGGTAGGTGGCGGGCGTCCGCCGGGCGGTGGGGCCGGCGGTGGTGGAGCCGGGGCCCGAGGGAAGCGGCGGCGTGGCCTGGCGCGTGGGGCGCCGCCGCCGGTGCCGGTGGCCCTGGCGGTCCCGGCGCGGGCCGCGGACTTCACCGGGCTGGCCGGGCACGGCCTGTTCGGCGGCCTCACGCACCGGGAGTACCTGCGGCTGACGGAAGACCTGCTGCGCGGGCTGCGCCGGCAGGGGGTGGAGGTGCACCTGCGGGTCATGGAGGCCGAGGACTACGCGGACTACTGCGACGCCTTCGGCCTCGACCCGGCCACGCCCGCCGCCCGGGTCGCGTACGCGGGCGACCCCGAGCTGGCCGGCGAACCCTTCGTCTACGCGGGGGAGCCGCTGGCCGAGCTGGTCCCGCTGTTGCTGGAGGACCACCGGGCCAGGGTGCGGATGTCCTTCGCCTGCGCCGTCCTCCTGGGGGCGGTCGGCGACGACGACGCGGGGCAGCGGCACCTCGTGGCGGTCATGGAGTACGCCACGACGGTGTTCGTGGCGCTGGCCGAGGGCGCGGGGGAGGGGTTCCACCTCCTGACGCTGCGCTTCCACGGCCCGGAGGACGGCGAGCAGCTCACCGCGGCGGCCGAGCTGTGCGTCGAGGCGGGCATGCTCTTCCCGGGCGGCCGGGACACGGAGGCGTTCTGCGTGACGCTGGCGGCGGGCGTGGCCGTCGCGGGCGGCGGCGCGCTGCTGCTGCACGGCGACGCCGGGCCCGAGGGGCCGCCGGTGCGGGGCTGGGCGCTGGTGCGTGGACGGCTGCGGCCGATGAGCGCCCACGAGGTGTTCGACGAGCTGGCCGACACGATCGGGCGGGGCGTGCCGTTCCCGCCCGGGGTGCTCCCGCGGCCCGGTTTCCCCCTGCCGTCCTTCCCGGGGCGCGCGGCGCCGTGGGAAGGGCCCGACGACGGCGGTGCGGGCGGAGCGGAGCCCGCCGGCGGTGGCTCGCCGGGGAACGGTTCGCCCGGCGATCGTTCGGCCGGGGACGGCCGGGCCGGGGAGCGTCCGGACGACGCCTCCGAGGGCGGAGGTGAGCCGCTGTCCTGACCAGGGCTTTTCGTCCTCCGCGTCCACCAAGCGGAGCTGGGGACTGTTCATCGACCGCCTGTTCGGGGAAGATTTCGGGGAAGATCAACAGCTGGAGCGCGCGGCACCCCACGCCGCCGCTTCCGCCGCTCCGCCCCGTACCGCGCTCCGCAGGTCCGCCCCGCGCCCCGTCGGTCCCGGCCGAGCCCGACACCGAAAGGGGGGACGCATGAGCCGGATCGAGTACAGCGCGGAGGTCGCCGAGCTGCTCGGCAAGGTGCGCCGGCGTCCCTCCGCGGGGTGGCCCTGGCGGCCGGGTGAGCAGGTGCCCGAGGGGCTGCCGGTCAAGCAGTCGTGGGGGTGGCTCTTCGCCCCCGACGGCCGGGTGCTGACCCTGGTCAACCCCCGGGACGGCATCTGCTCGCTGCCCGGCGGCTCGCTCGAACCGGAGGACGCGGGCGACCCGGCCTCCGCCCTGGCCCGGGAAGCCGCCGAGGAGGCCCAGGCCGTCATCGGGCAGCCGTACTACCTCGGCTACCTCTACGACCGGGTGGGCTCCGCCAACGGCGGGAACGAGTGCGCCCGGGTGCGGATGGCCGCGGCGCTGCGGGCGGTCGGCCCGAGCACGGCCGACCCGGCGTCCGGCCGGCACTACCGGCGCCTGCTCGTCGCCCCCGGGCTCGCGGTCGAGCTGCTGGGTTGGGGCGAGCCCGGACTGCGCCAGGCGAGGGCGGCCGTCGCGTGCGCCGTCCGGTGGCTCGGCGTGCCCGCGGCCGCGAACGAGACGATCGAGGAACTGCCACTGGAGGGCTGCGAGGTCTTCCCGGGCACCGTCTATTCGAAGCACTGACGTTCGCCGTCCGCCACCTGCCACGCGCGGTGGAAGGGCGCGGCTGAGCGAGCCGTCGTTGGCATCACGCAACGCACCTCTCGGAATCCCTCTCTGAGCACCTCTCAACGCTCCGATCGACGCGTTGCTCAAGCCTGCACTCAAGCCCGCGCTCAAGCCCGCGCTCAAGCGTGCGCTTAAGGCCGGCCAAAGCGCGTCCCTCGGCGCCCGCCTGGTGCGTACACGCGCGCACCGGCGCTGAACAGCGCCAATACGCGCTCTGTGAAGAGGCGTTCACTCCAGCGTTGTCAGACTGACCGTCAATATCCTTGGCATGAGCGCTTCCCGAGCTTGCTACCGCCTGGTATCAAATCTGTGACCCACATCACGCCAGGAGGTTTCATGCTGCGCCCCACCCGTGCCATGGCCGCCACCGCGATAGCGGCCCTCCTCACGCTCACCACGTTCTTCGCAGCCACGTCCGCGAGCGCGGACGCCGTCAACTACGTCGCCCTCGGGGACTCGTACTCCGCGGGTGTCGGTTCCGGGAACTATCTCGGCGACAGCGGCAGCTGCAAGCGGAGCGCCAACGCCTATCCGTACCTGTGGCAGAGTGCCAACTCGCCGTCCTCCTTCAGTTTCGTCGCCTGCTCGGGGGCGAGAACCGGAGACGTCCTCAACAGCCAGGTCTCTGCCCTGAGTTCCTCGACCACGCTGGTCAGCATCACCATCGGCGGCAACGACGCCGGCTTCGCCAGCACCATGCAGACCTGTGTGCTCAGCTCCGAGAGCTCCTGCCTCAGCTCGGTCTCGGCCGGTGAGGCCTACGCCCAGAACACCCTGCCCGCCCAGCTCGACCGGGTCTACTCGACGATCCACGCCAAGGCGCCCAACGCGCACGTCGTGGTCCTCGGGTACCCGCACCTGTACGAGATCGGCGGCAGCTGCATCTTCGGCATCGGCGACACCAAGCGGTCCGCCATCAACGAGGCCGCCGACGTGCTCGACGGCGTCATCGCCAAGCGTGCCGCGAACGCCGGCTTCACCTTCGCCGACGTGCGGGACATCTTCAGCGGGCACGAGATCTGCGGCTCGCTGGACACCTGGCTCCACAGCACCACGTGGCCCATCGACGAGAGCTACCACCCGAACTCCTCGGGCCAGGCCTACGGGTACCTGCCGGTCTTCTCGCAGTCGTGACGGCCGACGGCTGACGGCCTGCAAGCGACAGATAACAGATGACAGATAACAGATTTCGAAATCTGTTATCTGTCATCTGTTCGTCCGCTCCTGTCCCCGCCACTCCCGAGTAACGGCCGGCGCTCACCTAACCGCCAGCGCTCACCCAACCGCCGGCGCCCACCCGGCAGCCGGCGCCCGGCCCCTCAGCGCATCGGTGGGAACGGAATCCCGGCGAGCGCCGGTAGCAGCTCGGCCTCCTCGTACGCGAGGTGGGCCTCCAGCTCGGCGGCCATCCGGTCCACCTCGGCCCGCAGCCGCTCCGGCTCCTCGACCTCGATCCCGGCCAGCAGGGCGACCAGCTCCTCCTCGATCCGCCCGATGGCCCGGTGCTGCTCGCCCAAGAGGTCCAGCGTCTCGGCAAGTTCGGGATGGCTGCGCGCCAGTGCCGGGAAGATCGCTCCGTCCTCGCCGCGATGGTGGTGCGTCAGCCCCTCGCAGAACGCCAGGCAGTGCTGCCGAAGTTGGAGCCCGAGGCTCGCCCTCCGCCCCGCGGCGTGCGCCTGCGCTTCCTCGCGGACGTACCGCAGTTGCGCGCGCAGCCAGGTGTGCGCCTCCAGGAGCTTGTCGGCGAGGTTGCGCACCTCCCGTGTGGGCGTTTCGGGCCGTTCCAGGACGACGACCGGCAACTCCCGCCCCGCATGGGCCTGGTAGTCGCCGTATCCCGGCGCGACCCGCACGGCGGCAGCGAACAGCTGCTCCCGCCGCGCCCCTTCCGCCGGCACCGCGATCACGTCGAACGCCTCCGTGCCGAGCTCGACCCGGACGACGGGATGGGCGAGCAGGTTGCGGTACCACTGCGGATCGTCCGGGGCCCCGCCCGCCGACGCGACGACGACGAGTTCCCCCTCCTCCCGGACGTACCCCAGCGGAACGGTGTGTGGCCGCCCCGATCGGGCCCCGGTGGTGGTGAGGAGCAGTAGGTCGCCGCCCTCGAACGGCCCGCCGACCTTCCCGCCGTTGGCGCGGAACTCGTCAATGACACTCTGGTTGAACGAAATAGGCATACGTGTGTGGTGAAGTCTCCGAACGAGTAAAGGAGTCAAGGCCACACGCGAGTGCCGCGAAGCACACGCGTACGCGGACACCACGGGTGGCCGCGTACGTCAGGTCAGGGGAGCGGAGAAAGTCCTCATCGCGCATCGTCCCTCGGAGTAAGGTGTCGGCTCGGCTGTCGGCCGGCCCACTTCTCTGTGGCCGACGCCGCGCTGCACGCCTCCATTAGAGCCATGCCGCGATCGCCCTGTCAACGAGCAAGATCGGCAGGCGAGTCGAGTGACGGCGCCGCCCCTCCTCGGGTGGAGACCGGGTACGAGAGGGGCGGCGGCGCGCTTCCCATGGGTCAGTGCAGGTAGTCGATCAGCCCGGCGGGCTTGAGGCCGGCGGCCTGGGCGGCGGCGAGTGCGCGCGGGAGGTCGGTGGCGAGGGTGTCGGTCCAGTGCATCAGGACGACGTCGCCGGGCTGCAGGGTGCCGGGGTGCCAGATGTTGGAGGCGCCCCAGCTGAAGTCGGCGTCGGCGGTGAGGACGGTGCGCATGCCGCAGTTGGCCGCCGCCTGCAGGGTGTCGGCGTTCCAGGCGAAGTAGGGCGGGCGGAAGACGGTCGGGGCCGTGCCGAAGGCGCGGGTCATGGCGTCGCGGGCGTCGCAGATCTCGACCTGCTGCTGGGCGAGGGTGAGCGTGGTGGGGTCGGTGTGCGAGACGCTGTGGTCCTGGATGGAGGAGCCGGGCACGGCGGTGACGCGCTGGAAGAAGCCGGGGTCGGTGCCGGCGGGCATCGGCAGCGGGAAGGCCGTGATCGGCAGGTGGTTGTCGGCGATGAACTTCTCCGCCTCGGGGGTGCGCGTCCAACCGTCGTCGACGGTGAAGAAGACCACCTTGTCGGTGGTGGGCACGGACCCGAGGGGCGTGGCCGGGGCGGGTGCGGGGCCGTCGACGTGCACGTCGTCGACCGAGAACGGGCCCTCCTGGTACCAGCCGTGGACGTAGAGCCGGATGCTGCGCGCGTTCGGACCGGTCGTGAACCGGGTGGTGAGCTGCTGCCAGCCGCCGCCGGTGGTCTCGGTCCAGGCGGGGGCGACGTCGTGGCCGGTGCCGGTGGCGCCCAGGTAGACGAAGCTGCCGCGTACCCAGGCGGAGGCCGTGTACGTGGTGTTGGGCTGGACGGAGACGGTCTGGGCGCACTCGCTGGTGGAGTCCGCGTTCGCCGGCGTGACGGTCAGCGCGGAGGTGCCCGCGTGCGGGGCGGTGGTGGTGACGGCCGCCTCGGCCGGACCGCCCGTGCAGGTCCAGCCGGCGATGGCGCCCCAGTCGGACAGGTTGGGCGCGGGCAGCTCGAAGCCGGGGTTGGTGGCCAGGTTGACGATGGGGGCGGTGGCCGCGGAAGGGGAGTCGGTGGCGGAGGGCGCGGCCGTCGCCATGGGAGCGGCGGCGGTCACGAGCGCCACGGACGCCGCCAGTGCGGACAGGCGCGTGGACATGTGCGCGGACAGACGTGTGGACAGGGACACTGAAGACTCCTGCGTGTGGGGGAAGCACGCCCGTGGGGAGGGCGTGACGGAAGCGGTGGCCGTCGAGACGCCGAAGCGTCGAACTGTGGAAACGTCGAACCGTGGAAACGCTGAACCGTCGAAAGCTGGAACCGTCGTACCGGGGCGCTCCCCGAGGGGCGGGAGCGGGAGGTGGTGCGCCGCACTCTGACCGAGGAGAAACAATGGACTGGACCAATCGGTCCGTCAAGGGAATCCCGTCGAACGGCTCCGCCAACCGTCCCCGAATCAACTACAGGGCTGCAAACCGGACAAGACGGCACGTCAGGGGACGTACAGTTCCTCGATGTCCGCCGCGTAGTGCTCCGCGATCGCCGCCCGTCGCAGCTTCAGCGACGGGGTGAGCAGCCCCTGCTCCAGGCCGAACTCCCGTGGCAGCAGCCGGAACGCGCGGATCGACTCGGCTCGCGACACCGCCGTGTTCGCCGCCGCCACCGCGCGCTGGATCTCGGCGTGCAGCTGCTCGTCCGCGAGCACCGCCCACGGGTCCAGCAGCTCCCGTCCGTTCGTGCGCAGCCAGTGTGCCAGGGCGGCCGGGTCGAGCGTGATCAGCGCGGCGATGTACGGGCGGTCGTCGCCGACCACCAGGCACTGGGAGACGAGCGGGTGCGCCGACACCCGTTCCTCCAGCGCGGCGGGGGCGAGGTTCTTGCCGCTGCTGGTGACGATGAGGTCCTTCTTGCGGCCGGTGATGGTGAGGTACCCGTCCTCGTCGAGGTGGCCGAGGTCCCCGGTGGCGAACCAGCCGTCCTGCAGCGACTCAGCGGTGCAGCGCGGGTGGTTGAGGTACCCGCCGAACACGGACCCGCCACGCACCCACACCTCGCCGTCGTCCGCGATCGCCACCGAGGCGCCGGGGATCGGCCGGCCGACCGTGCCGAGCTTCTGCCGCCCGGTCGGGTTGGCGGTGATCGCGGCGGAGGTCTCGGTCAGCCCGTAGCCCTCGTACAGTTGGAAGCCGGCGCCGGCGAAGAACAGCGCGAGTTCGCGGCGCAGCGACGAGCCGCCGCACACGATGCTGCGCGCCCTGCCGCCGAGGACGGCGCGCAGCCGCGGGTAGAGCGTCTGCTCGTAGGCGAGGTGGCGCAGGCGCAGCCGGGGGTTCGGCCCTGGGCCGCGGCCGAAGAGCTTCTGCTCCCTGGCCGCCGCCCAGTCGACGGCCACCTGCCGTGCCTGCTCGAAGAGTTCGCCGCGTCCGGCGTCCTCGGCGGTGCGCCGGGCCTGCTGGAAGATCTTTTCGAAGACGTACGGGACGGCGTGCAGGAAGGTGGGCCGGAAGGAGGCCAGGGCGGGCAGCAGGGCGTCGGTGGAGACCTCGGGGACGTGGCCGATCCGGAATCCGCCGCGCATCGCCGCGACCTGCACGGCCCGCCCGTAGACGTGCGCGAGCGGCAGGAAGAGCAGGGTGGAGGGCTGGCGGCCGGAGGGGTCCTGGAAGACGTCGCTCCAGCCACCGAGCAGGGCGTCGGCCTCGGCGGCCAGGTTGGCGTGGGTGATCAGGCAGCCCTTGGGGCGTCCGGTGGTGCCGGAGGTGTAGACGACGGTGGCGATGTTCGAGGCGGCGACGCCGAGGCGCTGGCGGTGCACGAGGGCGTCGGGCACGCCGAGCCCGTCCTCGGTGATCGCGCCGACGCAGTCGCGGTCGAGCTGCCAGATGCCGCTGAGGTCGGGCAGGGCGTCGCAGACCGCGCCGACGGTCATCGCGGCGTCCTCGTCCTCGACCAGGCAGGCGACCGACTGGGTCTCGGCGAGGATCCAGCGCACCTGCTCGGGCGCGGCGGTGGGGTAGACGGGGACGGTGATCGCGCCGATCGACCAGAGCGCGTAGTCGAAGAGCGTCCACTCGTAGCGGGTGCGGGACATCAGGGCGACCCGGTCGCCGTAACGCACGCCCCGGGTGAGCAGGCCCTTGGCGAGGGCGAGGACCTCGTCGCGGAACTCGCGGGCGGTGACGTCCCGCCATGCGCCGTCGGCGGTGCGCAGGGCCAGCTGGGGGAGGGCGGGGGTGCGTTCCGCGGTGTCGTAGAGCGAGTCGGCGAGTCCTCCGGCGGCCTCGGGTGCGGCCAGGGCCGGGGTGGTGAACTCGCGCACGTTCCTCCCCGGTTCGCGTCCTCCGGCGCTCGCCCGCGTCCCGCTCGCGGCTGCCGTGGAGCCGAAACTATCGGATCGTCCCGCGGCTGCCCAGGGTTGTGTCGGTGACGCGACGAGATCGGCACAAGGGCGTACGGAAAGTGCCGTACCTCCGTACGGAGAGCGTCGTACGCGGGTGCGACCGAGGGCCGTGCCCGGACGGTGGGGGCCGCCGCCGTCCTGACGTGTGCGGGGCAAGTGAAGACGAGAAGGATTTCGGCCCTCGAACGAGTGGTCAGGGCGTAGTAGGCTCTCGCAGACCTGTGGCCGGGCCCCCGGCCAGGCCCGATCCGTACCCGACCCCCGAACCGGGCTCCCCACCGCCCGTGTGCTCGCCCCGCTCCGCCCACCCTCCCCCTTCCGCGCCTGGCACTTCCCGACCGAGGACTCCATGCGTCTGCGTAGCAGCTCGATCCGCGCGAAGATCATCGCGCTGCTCCTGGTGCCCATCGTCGCGCTCACCGCCCTGTGGGTGTACGCGACCATCGCCACCACCGGAGACGTCTGGAACCAGCTGGAGCTCAGCCGTACGTACAAGGAGTTCGGCGCCCCCGCCGACCAGTACGCCACCGACCTGCAGAACGAGCGCCGCGCCGCCGTCCAGCGCCTCGCCGACCCGGGCTCGCGCGCCGCCCGCGACGCCTACGACCGCGCCAAGGCCGACACCGACCGCGACCTCGGCGTCCTGCGTGACAAGAAGGAACGCATCGGCGGCAGGCTCTCCACCGCCCAGCGCGGGCGCCTCCTGCAGATCCTCGCCGCCGCCGACCAGATGGTCCCGCTGCGCGCCCAGGTGAGCCGCTCGGCGCTCAACTGGGAGTTCGCGCTCGACCAGTACAGCGACCTGGTCAAGCCGGTGTTCGGCTTCCGCTCCGCGTTCGTCGCCCAGCAGAGCGGCCAACTCCCGCGCCAGGGCACGATCCTGATCGAGCTCGTACGCGCCCGCGAGTACCTGGCCCAGGAGGACGCGGCGATGGAGGGCCTGCGCACCGGCACCGCCCGGCCCACCGCCGAGCAGTACCAGACCGCGCTGGACGCCCTGCACAACCAGCAGGCGCTGTACACCGTCTACATCGCCGAGCTCGAACCCGCCGACCAGGCCGACTACATCGCCCTGCGCGGCGGCGACACGTGGGCCGCGCTGGTGCGCGCCGAGGCCGACTTCGTCGGCGCCGGCGGCCCCGCCAACGTCGCGCAGGCCATCAACGGCGACTCCTGGCGGGAGACCGCCGACCGTGCCCTCGGCGACCTCGCCGCCGTCAACTCCCGCATCGCCGACGGCATGGCCGAGCGCGAACAGTCGTATGCGACCGGCCTGTTGTGGCGCGGCGGGATCGCCGGCGCGGCCGGCCTGGTCGCCATCGTGCTGACGGTGCTCATCTCCTTCCGGATCGGCCGCGGCCTCGCCCGCGAGCTGATCGGCCTGCGCAACGCCGCCAACGAGCTCGCCACCACCCGCCTGCCCGCCGTCATGCGGCGGCTGCGCCGCGGCGAGGCCGTGGACGTGGCCGCCGAGGCGCCGGAACTGCGGTTCGGGCAGGCCGAGATCGGCCAGGTCGGCCAGGCGTTCAACGCCGTGCAGCGGGCCGCCGTCGAGGCCGCCGTCGAGCAGGCCGACCTGCGCCGCGGCGTCTCGGCCGTCTTCGTCAACCTCGCCCGGCGCAGCCAGGTGCTGCTGCACCGCCAGCTGACCCTGCTGGACACCATGGAGCGCCGCACCGAGGACCCTGCGGAGCTGGAGGACCTGTTCAAGGTCGACCACCTCACCACTCGCATGCGCCGTCACGCCGAGGGCCTGATCATCCTGGCCGGCGGCTCGCCGGGGCGCGCCTGGCGCAAGCCGGTGCGGATGGTGGACGTCGTGCGCGCGGCGGTCGGCGAGGTCGAGGACTACGCCCGCGTGACGGTCCGCCCGTTCCCCGGCACCGGACTGCTCGGCAGCGCCGTCGCCGACGTGACCCACCTGATCGCCGAACTCGTCGAGAACGCCGCGGTGTTCTCCCCGCCGAACACCCAGGTCACCGTCCAGGGCGAGGTCGTGGCGCACGGCTTCGCGCTGGAGATCGACGACCGCGGGCTCGGGCTGAGCGGGCCGGCGCTCGCCGAGATCAACGAACGCCTCGCCGTGGAGCAGGAGTTCGACCTCGCCGACACCGACCGACTGGGCCTGTTCGTGGTCAGCCGGTTGGCCCGGCGGCACGGCATCCGGGTGCACCTTCGGCCCTCGCCGTACGGCGGGACGACGGCCGTCGTGCTCGTGCCGCGCGAGCTGCTCGCGGAGGCACCGGACGGGCCGGCCGAGCCCTCGCAGGCGGGGCGGCGTCCGGTGGCGACGGCCCGGCGCGGCCAGCGGGACCTCGTGGCGGTGCCGGGAGGCGCGGCCACGGCGACGTCCTCCGAGGTGTCCCCGGCGGTGTCCTCCGAGGTGCCCTCGGTGGTGCCCGGTCCGGCTCCGGGTGACGGAGCGCCGGGTGCTGCTGCGAGCGCTGCGAGAGGCTCCACGGGCGGGAAGCACCGCGTCACCGGCGGGCCGCGGCCGTCCGCGGCCGAACCGGCCCGGACGCCGGGCGGGCTGCCGCGGCGGGCGTCGCGGACGAAGGGCGGGCCGGTGCTCGTCCCGCCGCCGGGTTCGGAGGGCCGCGGTTCGACGGGCGGCTCGGCAGGTGGTCCGGCAGGTGGTCCGGACGGCGGCTCGGAGGGCACCGGGCGCCACCGCCGGGCGGAGATCCTGCCCGCCGTGGGTGCGGCGGCTGCCGGGCCTGCGGACGTCGCGGTCGGTGATGTGGTTCCGGAGGCTCGGGCGGTTCCGGTGGACCTGGATGCCCTGGCGGCTCCGGCGGCCCCGACGGTCTTGGGGGAGCAGCCGGCCGCCGGTGCGCGGACCCCGGGCGGACTGCCCCGGCGGGTGCGGCAGGCGAACCTCGCGCCGCAGCTCAAGCAGCAGATGAAGGAACGTCTCCGCGGCGGGCGCGCCGAGGACGCGCGACCGTCCGAGGACCCGGTCGTCCGGGCGGCACAGGAGGCCGAGCGGGCCGCCCGGGAGGCCGAGCGCGCGCGGGAGCGGTCGCCGGAGGAGGCGCGGGCCACGTTCGCGTCGTTCCAGCGCGGGTTCACCCGGGGTCGCGGCGCCACCAGTCAGTCGGCGGCCGCGTCGTCGTCGGCCGCATCGCCGTCGGGCCCGACGAGCCCGTCGCCGACGCCCGAAGGCCGGCCCGCCGTCACGTCCGTCCCGGTCTGGCAGCCGCCGGGTACCTCCCGGCGGGCGATCAGTCCGGCGCCCGCCCCGGCGGCCCTCCCCGCGCCGCCCGACGGCAGCCGGGCGCCGCTCGCCCGGCGCCCACCGGCGGGCCCGCCGGTCCGCCTGGTACCGCCGGCCGGTCCCCTGGGTCCCTCCGGCCCCTCCGGCCCCTCCCGTTCCGGTGCACCCGGGACGGACGCGCAGACACCACCAGCACGACCGGAACGACCAGTACGACCGGTTCGACCAGCACCACCCGTAACGCCCGCTCCAGCGGAAGGAACTGATTCATGACCATCTCGACCCAGCCGTCCGGGGACCTCAACTGGCTCCTGGACGACCTGGTGGGACGCGTCGCGGCCCTGCGGCACGCGGTGATCCTCTCCAGCGACGGCCTGGCCACCGGCGCCTCCCGCGGTCTCGAACGCGAGGACGCCGAGCACCTCGCCGCCGTCGCGGCCGGCTTCCACAGCCTCGCCAAGGGCGCCGGCGGGCACTTCAAGGTCGGTGGGGTCCGCCAGACCATGGTCGAGCTCGACGAGGCGTTCCTGTTCATCACGGCGGCCGGCGACGGCAGCTGCCTGGCCGTGCTGAGCGAGGCCGAGGCGGACATCGGCCAGATCGCCTACGAGATGGCCCTGCTGGTCAAGCGGGTCGGCGAGCACATGGCCGCCGAGCCGCGCACCGAAGCCGCGCTGCCGCCGGGGAGATGATCGGTTCGATGGCGGATCCGAACGCGGAGGCGGTGGCGGAGCGGGACGAGTCCGTGGCCGCGACGGACGGGGCCGGGCCTGCGGACGCTTCGAGCGCGGACCCTTCGAGTGCGGACGCCGCGGCTGTGGACGTCACGGACGCGGACGAGCCCGCGGACGAGCCCGAGGTGGACCTGTTCCGGCCGCGCACCCCGGTCGACGACCGCTGGTTCGACGACGAAGCCGGCCCGGTGGTGCGGTTGTACTCGATGACCCGCGGCCGCACCCGCCCGGTCGAGGACGGCCTGTTCGACCTCATCTCGCTGATCACCGCCGCCGAGCCCGGACCGGACGCGGGGGCCGTGCCCGCGCACGTGCTCGACCCGGAGCACCAGACCATCCTGGCCTGGTGCCGCCGCGAGCCGCTGTCCGTCGCCGAGCTCGGCTCGTACACCGACCTGCCGGTCAGCGTCGTCCGCGTGCTGCTCGGCGACCTCTACGACGCCGAACTGATCAGCGTCACCCGACCCGTTCCGCTCGCCGAGCTGCCGGACGAGCGCCTGCTGCGAGACGTGATCAATGGACTCCGTGCGCTCTGAGTACCACGCCGGGCACGACACCGGAAACGACACCGGAAGCGACGCCGGGCACCGCGACGGGCCGGCCGCCGGGCCCGACGCCACCGACCCACGCTGGCGCGGCGGTCCGGCCGTCGCGGTCAAGATCCTCGTCGCGGGCGGCTTCGGCGCGGGCAAGACGACGCTGGTCGGTGCGGTCAGCGAGATCCGCCCGCTGCGCACCGAGGAGGAGCTGAGCGAACTCGGCCGCCCGGTGGACGACACCTCGGGCGTGGAAGCCAAGCGCACCACCACGGTGGCGATGGACTTCGGCCGGATCGACCTGAGGCCCGGGCTCGCGCTCTACCTGTTCGGCACGCCCGGTCAGGACCGCTTCTGGTTCGTGTGGGACGAGTTGGCGCGCGGAGCACTCGGCGCCGTGGTGCTCGCGGACACCCGGCGCCTCGCCGACTGCTTCCCCTCGGTGGACTTCTTCGAGCAGCGCGGCATCCCGTTCGTCGTCGCGGTGAACTGCTTCGACGGGACGGACCGCTTCTCGCCCGAGGAGGTGCGGGACGCGCTCGACCTCGACCCGGGCGTCCCGGTGCTGCTGTGCGACGCGCGGCTGCGCGAGGACGGGAAGGACCTGCTGGTCGCCCTCGTCGAGCACGCCGCCACCCGGCCGCGCCGTGCGGCCGCCCGGGCCTGACCCTTCGTCCGTCCCCCTCGTGCGCCCGTTCGTTCGCTCTTTCATTCGCTCCTTCAATCGCTCCCTTTGCCGTTCCCACCGCCATCCCATCGAGCCGGCGTCTCATTTTCGCGTCCGCATCCCGGACGTCCGGCGCGATGAAGGTTGCCTAGACCGGGCCGGCGTGGAAGGCTCTGTGGACGAAGGCCGCCCGGCCATGCCGTCGGGGAGCCCGGATGTGCGTCGGTGCTGACGCGTGTCCGGCAGCAGGCTCTTCGATCACGCACCTTCGGCCCGCAGCCCGCGTCGCCGAGCACGGATCCAGGGGAGGGCAGCAGGATGACCGTCGGTCGGCACACCACCGCGGCCGCGCCCGCCTCCGTCCGCACCCCGGTCCCGTCGGTGCTCACCGCCCGCCGCTACATCGACCACGCGCTGACCTGCAGCGCGTGTTGTCGCTGACCGGCCGGCCCCTCCCCGGTACGCCCGACCCCGCTTGCGGCCCCAGGCCGCTCCGTCCGGCGCACCGTCACCCCGTCGACCAGGCCGGAGCGGCACGCCGGAACCCGGCGTGCCCGCGACCGGCGATCCGGCCCCGCCACGCGGAGAGACCACCTGTGAACCTCGCCTTCCCCACCCCCGCCCCCGGAGCCGCCGGGCGCCCACGCGCCGCCGGGACGTTCCCCGTCGAGCGCGGCGGCGCACCGTCCGGGCGGTCGATCGGGCGGACGAGCGGACAACCGAACGGGCGCTCGCGCACGGTCGGTCACGCAGTCGCGGACGGCCGCTCCGGCCGCTCCCGCCGATCCGGTCGCGCTGACCTGGAGCCGTTCTGGCCCTCCAGGCAGCCGCACCTGTTCGATCAGACGTGTCCGGGTTCGCCCAGCGCGTCCCGGTCCTCCGCCCGCTGATTCCGGACTCCGGATCCCGGACCCGCCGTCCGGATCAGCCCAGGCAGTAGCCCGGTCGACGCGCAGACGACTCCACCCCGTCCGTCACGCGCGAAATGAGCGGCACACCATGTCTTCTTCTTCCACGGCCACCCTGCCCCTGCCCACCGCGACCCCGCACCTGCGCGCGGTCCGCTCGGTCCAGCCCGTTCCGTCCGTCCAGTCCGTTCCCGCTGTTCCGTCCGTTCCGTCGGTTCCGTCCGGGATCGTCAACTCCCAGGTCCGGGCCGCGCGTTCGGTGCCTCCGTACGTGCTCCCGCCCCGGCCCGCCCCGGCGGTCGCTCCGGCCGCGGTGCCTCCGGCGCCGCCGCAGTCGCTGCTGGCGGCGCTGCCGGAAGGCGCCTCCGTGGTCGCGGCGCTGCCCCAGGGCGCGCTGCCGCACACCCTCCTCGCCCAGTACGGTGCGCAGTTCGGCGACCCGGCCGGGCGGCCGATGGTCGGGTACCTGGTGCTCGTGCCCGCGGAGAACCCGGCCGGCGCGGGTTCGACCGTGGTGGGTTCGGCCGGCGGCCCGGCCGGCTCGTCGGCCGCCCGACCGGTCCGCCCGGCGGGCCGGGGCATCACCGTCGACAACGAGCGGCGCAACGCGTACGTGGACGGGCGGCTGCTCGACCTCACGTACCTGGAGTTCGAACTGCTCGCCCACCTCACGGAGCACCCGCAGCGGGTGCACACCCGTGACCACCTGGTCTCCGCCGTGTGGGGCTACGGCCACGTCGGCGACGGTCGGACGGTGGACGTGCACGTGGCCCGTCTGCGGCGCAAGCTCGGATCGGCCTACCGCGACACGATCGTGACGGTCCGCCGGGTCGGCTACAAGTACACGCCGGTGGCATGAGGGGCCGCCCGCTCCGGAGGCCGACGGCGAACAGCTGACAGAGAACAGCTGACAGGGAACAGATAACAGACGACAGATAACAGATTTTGAAATCTGTTATCTGTCGTCTGTCACCCGCCCGCCGTCACCGGCTCAGTCGGTCGATCTCCGCGAGCTCCTCCGCAGTCAGCGGGCCGCCGTTCAGCGCGTCGATGTTCTGGTCCAGTTGCGCGACGCTGCTCGCCCCGATGATCACCGACACCACGCGCGGGTCGCGCAGCACCCAGCAGAGGGCGAGCTGGGCGAGCGTCTGCCCGCGTCCCTCGGCGACCTTGGCGAGCGCCCGGAGCTGCTCCAGGCGCGTCCCGTCGAGGGCCTTCTCGCTCAGGAACTTCCCGACCGACATCCGCGACCCGGCCGGCACGTCGCCGGACAGGTAGCGGTCCGTCAGGAGGCCCTGTGCGAGCGGGGAGTAGGCGATCAGACTGGTCTGGGTGTCGCCGACGGCGTCCAGGACGCCCTCCTCCACGGACCGGTTGAGGATCGAGTACGCCGACTGGTTCATCAGCACCGGCGTCCCCAGCTCGCGCAGGATCGCCACCGCCTCCCGGTGCTGCTCCGCCGGGTAGTTGGAGATGCCCGCGTACAGCGCCTTCCCCGAGCGGACCGCGCTGTCCAGCGCGCCCATCGTCTCCTCGATCGGGGTCTCCGGGTCGTACCGGTGCGAGTAGAAGACGTCGACGTAGTCGAGCCCCATCCGCCCGAGCGACTGGTCCAGGCTGGCCAGCAGGTACTTGCGGCTGCCGCCGTTGCCGTACGGACCCGGCCACATGTCCCAGCCGGCCTTGGTGGCGATGAACAGCTCGTCCCGGTACGGGTGGAGGTCCTGCGCGAAGAGGTACCCGAAGTTGCGCTCCGCGCTGCCGTACGGCGGGCCGTAGTTGTTCGCCAGGTCGAAGTGGGTGATCCCGCGGTCGAAGGCGCGGCGCAGCACCGCCCGCTGGACGTCCAGGGGTTGGGCGTCGCCGAAGTTGTGCCAGAGGCCGAGCGAGACGGCGGGCAGCTGTACGCCGCTGCGTCCGGCCTTGCGGTAGGTCATCGAGCCATAGCGGTCATCCGAGGCGAGGTAGCTCATGCCGGACATCTTGCCAGCCGGTGCGCGTGGATCAAGGCCTTGCCCGCCCCCCTGCTCGCTGCCCGCGCCCTGGTCGCCGCCCGCACCCCGCCCCTGGCCACCGTCTGCGCCCCCGCCCCCGGGGTCGCTTGCACCCGCCGTGGCAGTGCCCGTGCATGACACGGCGTGACGTGACGCGTGCCACCGGCATGGGCGGAATGCCGGCAGGCGGTGCGGGGGATGACGATCGGGCGAGGGAATGCGGGTGAGGGAATGCGGGCGAGGGGCCGTGGCCGCCGGGGGGCGGCGCACGGCCCTCGGTCGTCTGGGGGGCGGGTGTGCCGCCATGGCGGAGGAAACGCCGAGGGGAAACCACTGGCGCTCTGTACCTACTGGTATGTACAGTGATCCACATGGCAACCCAGGACCGTCTCATCGAGAGCACCCAGGAGCTCCTCTGGGAGCGCGGCTACGTCGGCACCAGCCCCAAGGCCATCCAGCAGCGCGCCGGCGTCGGCCAGGGCAGCATGTACCACCACTTCACCGGCAAGCCCGACCTGGCCGCGGCCGCCCTGCGCCGCAGCGCCGAGGAGATGCGCGCCGTCGCGGAGGCCGACCTCGTCTCCCCGGGCAGCGCCTACGACCGCATCGCCGCCTACCTCCACCGCGACCGCGACGTGCTGCGCGGGTGCCGGATCGGACGGATGGCGCAGGACCCGGACGTCATCGCCGACCCGCAGCTGCGGGCGCCGGTCGAGGAGACGTTCGACTGGCTCCGCGGGCGGATCGCCGAACTCGTCGCCGAGGGCCAGGCGGCGGGTGAGCTCGTCCCCGGCGTCGACCCGGTCGACACCGCGGCCGCGCTGGTCGCGGTCGTCCAGGGCGGCTACGTGCTCGCCCGCGCGGCCGACCGCGCCGAGCCCTTCGAGCAGGCCGTCCGCGGCGCCCTCGCCCTGCTCGCGGCCCAGCGGACGAACCGAACGGCCTGAGACCGGATCCGGACCGCGGGCGGGCCCCGCAAGCGCCCGTCCCGATCAAGCCGCCCACGGAGGAGAACCACCCGTGCACGCCATGCAGTACGAGATCACCCTCCCCGCCGAGTACGACATGGGGATCATCCGCAAGCGCGTCGCCGAGCGGGGCCACCTCCTCGATGCCCACCCCGGCCTGGGCCTCAAGGCGTACCTGGTCCGGGAACGCGGGCGCGACGGCTCGCCGGTCAACCAGTACGCGCCGTTCTACCTGTGGCGGACGGCCGAGGGCATGAACGGCTTCCTCTGGGGCCCCGGCTTCCGTGGCCTCAGCGCCGACTTCGGCCGTCCCGCCGTCAGGCACTGGCTCGGTGCCGGGCTCGCGCGAGGGCCCGTGACCGCCGGGCCTGCCGTGCCCGGTGCGGACGGACCGGCCACCGCCACCCGCCGGACCGTCCGCCTCTCCGAGACCGCCGATCCCGCCGAGGCCGTCGAGCAGGCCCTCGCCGACCTGCCCGACCACCCCGCGCTGCACACCGCAGCCGTCGCGGTCGACCCGAGCCGGTGGGAGCTGCTCCAGATCGCCCTCTGGCGCGGCGAAGTCCCCGACGGCGCGCCCGGCACCCGCTACCGGGTGCTGCACCTGTCCCGGCCCGAACTCGACCGGCTCCCCGCCGGTCGCCACTGGTGAAAGGATTCGCCACCCCATGACCACCGCGCCCGAGTCCCTCGCGTCCCAGTCCTTTGCGCCCGACCCACTCGCCCCCGAGTCCCTGGTGCCCGCCGACCTCGCTCCCGCTCCGCTTGATCGCGAGGCCGGTTACGCCCTGCTCGCCGACCTCGCGGGGCCGGCCGCCGTGTCGACCCTCGCCGGCCTCGACGGTCTGGCCCCGGGTTTCGCCGACTGGATCGTCACCGCCCTGTTCGGCGGCACCTACCAGCGCCCCGGCCTCGCCCTGCGCGACCGTCAGGTCGCGAACCTGGCCGCGCTCACCGCCCTCGGCGGCGTCGAGCCGCAGCTCGCCGACCACGTCCGCAACAGCCTGCGGATCGGGATGACGCGTGAGGAGATCACCGAGGTGATCGTCCACCTGGCACCCTACGTCGGGGTCCCGAAGGCCCTGGCCGGCCTGCGCGTTGCCACCGCGACCTTCGCCGAGGCGCCGCAGGCGCAGCCGACGCAGCGGTCGCAAGCGGTGCAGACGGTGGAGACGCCACAGGCGGCATCGCCCGCCCAGGACCAGGACCAGGACCCGGACCAGGACCAGGGCCAGGACATCGCGCAGGGCCAGGATATACAGCGGGAGGCCGGCGCGTGACCGCCACCGTCCGCACGGTCCTGGGCGACGTCGACCCCGCCGAGCTCGGCGTCACCGACTCCCACGACCACCTGTTCATCCGAAGCCCGCTGCTTCCCGGCGAGGAACTGGACGACCCGGCCGCCGCGGAGGAGGTCCTGCGCTCCTTCGCCGCCGGCGGCGGCCGGACCTTCGTCCAGTGGACCCCGCACGGGATGGGACGCGGTGCCGACGCGCTCGCCCGCCTCTCGCGCACGACCGGCGTCCACGTCGTCGCCGCCACCGGAATGCACCAGGCGGTCCACTACGGCGAGGACGCCGGCGGTCTCTCCGCCCGGTACGACGGACTCGCCGAACGCTTCGTCACCGAGCTGACCACCGGGCTCCCGGGCGCTCCCGAGGGCGTCCGAGCCGGGCTGATCAAGGTCGCGTGCGACGTGGGCCCCAGCAGCACGCACACCCGTCTGGTCATGGCGGCCGCCGCCGAGGCCCATCACGCCACCGGCGCCCCGATCGCCGTCCACCTCGAGCCCGGCGGCGACCCGTACTTCGTGCTGCTCTGGCTCCACGACCGCCACCGGGTCCCGGTCGACCGGATCGTCCTCGGGCACCTCACCCGCCTGCCCGACGTCCGGCTGCACCGCGAACTCGCCGACGAGGGCGTCTACTTGGCCCTGGACAGCCCCTCGCGGGCCGGCCACCCGGAGGACCACCAGGCCTTCGACCTCATCGCGGGCCTCGTCGACGCCGGCCACGCCGACAGGCTGCTCCTCGGCGCCGACACGACCACCCGCACCGCCCGCCGGGCCGGCGGCCCCAGCCGGCTGCTCACCGATCTCGCACCGCGCCTCGGCCGCACGTTCGGCCCCGAGCTGCCCGAACTGCTCCTCACGGCCAACCCGGCGGCCGCCTTCGCCACCGACTGGCGCACCCCCTGAGGCCGGTGCCCCCTTCCGTCCTGCCGTCCTTCCTGCCGTCCTTCCTGTTGTCCTTCCGACCGGCTCCGAGGCCGGCTCTCCTGCCATCTCTCCTGTGGCCGACTCCGCCCACCCGGGTTTCAATCCGAGTACCCCGACGGACCACGCCACCTCCAGAGAGGCGGATCGACGATGCACTCCTGGCTCGCTCCCGCCCGGCTCGCCGTCGCCGTGCTCGCGGCCGTCGCCCTCGGTTTCTCCGGCTATCACGCGGCGACCGGTTCCACCGGGGTGGTGAACTACTTCGGTTACTTCACCATCCTCAGCAACGCGGTCGCGGTCGTCGTCCTGGCGCTCGGTGGACTGGCGGGCCTGACCGGCCGCCGCCCCGTGCCCGACCCGGTGCGCGGGGCGGTCGTGCTCTACCTGGTGATCACCGGACTGGTGTACGGCACGGTCCTCGCCAAGTACCCGGACCAGCTGACGATCCCGTGGGTCAACGACGTGCTCCACCGCGTCATGCCGCTCGCCGTGCTCGCCGACTGGCTGATCGACCCGCCGGCGCGCCGCCTGCGCCCGAGGGCAGGGTTGTGGTGGCTGGGCTTCCCGCTGCTCTACCTGGGTTACACACTGCTCCGGGGCTGGGCCGTCGACTGGTATCCGTACCCGTTCCTCGACCCCGGCGTGCATGGCGGGTACCGGCGGGTGGCCGGCGCGTGCGCCCTGGTGGCGGCGGCGTTCGTCGTGGTCGGGGCGGCGATCCTGGCGGTCGGCAACGCGCTCGCCGCCCGCCGCGACGCCCGTCACGGCACCGCGCAGCGAGGCCGCCGCGCCCACGCCAGGACGACCTGAATGCATCAGGACGACCCGAACGCACCAGGGCGGCCTGAACGCACCAGGACAACCTGAAACCGACGAACAGCTGACAGATAACAGATTTCGAAATCTGTTATCTGTCAGCTGTTATCTGTCATCCGCCGGCCGTCACTCCCGCACTCCCGCACTCCGGCCCGCCGGCTCACATGTGGGTGCCGCCGTCGATGCGGATCTCGGTGCCCGTGACGAACGCGCCGTCGTCCGACGCCAGCATCGCGATGACGCCCGCCACGGTCTCCGGCCCCGCGAAACCCTGGCCGATGGCGGGGGCGAGCTTGGTGAACAGGCTGAAGTCGGCGTCGGCCGGCAGGCCCGGGTTGTTGGTCATGCCGCTGTCGATGCTGCCCGGCGCCACGCACACCGCGCGCAGCCCCTGCTTCGAGTACTCCGACGCGATGGCGTGCGTGAAGGACTGGATGCCGCCCTTGGTCGCGGCGTAGGCGGCCATGTACGGGTGGGCGAAACTCGCCGACGTGGAACTGAAGTTGACCACCACACCGCCGCCGCTCGCGAGCAGCGCCGGAAGCGCCTCGCGGGTCATCAGGAAGGTGCCGGTCAGGTTGACCGCGAGGAGTTTGTTCCAGAACTCCAGGCTGGTCTCGTGGGTGTGCGAGGAGCGCAGGATCCCGGCCGCGTTGACCAGGACGTCGAGCCCGCCGAGGTACGCGACTGCCTCCGCGACGCCCGCCACGACGGCGCCTTCGTCCGAGATGTCCAGCACCGCGGTGGTGAGCCGGCCGGCGGTGCCGTCGGCGGTCGCGCGGTCCGCGGTGCTCCGCAGGCCGTCCGCGCTGACGTCGACCGCGACGACCTTGCCGCCCTCGGCGAGGATCCGGTGCACGGTGGCCTGGCCGATGCCCGAGCCGCCGCCGGTGATCAGGACGTTCCGTCCGCTGAAGCGCTCCATGGTGGTTCTCCGTTCGTTCCCGTGGTCTCTCGACCTCTAGAGGCACGGTACGCCCAAGTGGCATAACGTGCCAATAAGTCTCGACATGCCGCCACGGCGTGAGCTGCCTCCCTGGCACGGGACGCGTACGCTGAGCCCGTGACCGGACGCCCTTCCCTGACCCAGCGCCGCCGCGAAGCCACCCGGCTGGACATCGCCCGCACCGCCGCCGCGCTCTTCGCCGAACGGGGCGCCGAGGCGACCACCGCCGAGGAGATCGCCAACGCTGCGGGCATCTCGCTGCGCACCTTCTACCGGTACTTCTCGGTCAAGGAGGACGCCGTCGCCCCACTGCTCGCGGCCGGCGGGCGGCGCTGGGTGGAACTGTTCGCGGAAAGCTCCGCCGACCTCCCGGTGCGCGAGGCGCTGGAGCGCTCGGCGGTCGCCTCGCTGACCCCGGCCGACGAGCCTGCCGCCGAGGCCATGCACTGGACCCGCAGCCTGCTGCGCGACCCCCGTCTCGCGAGCACCTGGCAGCGCGTGCACGCCGACTCCGAGGAGCGGCTGCGCGGCGTCCTGGCCGACCGCTGCCCGGAGGGCGCGGACGCGCTGGAGATCCGCCTGGCCGCCGCTGCGGCGACCGCCGCGATCCGGGTCGCCCTGGAGGAGTGGGCCCTCTCCGACGCCCCCGCGACGGGCCCGGGTTCACCTCAGGAGCTTGGCGCCCGCTGCATGCGCGAACTCACCGGGGGGCTGCGACTGTGGAGCCGGGTGCCGTGAGCAGGCTGTGCGTCAGTGGTCCTCGAAGGCCGCGGCCGGCAGGGGTTCGACGCCGACGACGCGGCGGATGCGGGTGGGCTGGATGAGGACGGTGACGCGCCGCTCGCCGGGGATGCGCCACTCGTAGCGCTCCGCGCCGAGGTACTTGCGGGCGAGATCGTCCATCCGGCGGTCGGCGCGCTCGCCGGTCACGAACCCGACGGCGCGGCCGTGGAGCTGGACCCGGTCGTACGGATCGGCCAGGTCGGCGTTGGAGAGGCAGACGCGCGGGTCGCGGCGCAGGTTCCGCTCCTTCGTGCGGCCGATGGCCGTGTTGAACAGGACGAGGTCGCCCTCCAGGTCCACCCACATCGGGGTGACGTGCGGGGCGCCCTCGGCGTCCGTGGTCGCCACGTACCAGATCCGCGGCTCGCGAACCCGAGCCCGGATCTCCTCGTTCCAGCCGCCCACCGCGCCACCTCCAGGGATCCCCGATCACCTGACGTTCTATCAGGTTCGGCTCGGCGAGATGACAGCTTTCAGATGACAGATTTCAAACTCTGTTATCTGAAAGTTGTCATCCGTCACCCGGAACCCCGGCCCGCTAGGGTGGAAGATCGCGTCCCGACGGGGAACCGGGGAGGTGCCCCGGATGTCCTAGCGGCGGGGGTGTGAGTTCGAGGCGTGGGAGCAAGTAGGACATGGGTCTGACGAGCCACAAGGTGTTGGCGCTGACCGTATTGATCGCCGTCGTGATGATGGCCGCCACGGTCTGGCTGTGGCCCAGACTCGCGAGGAAGACCTGGCAGGCGGTGCTCGGCCGGATCGGCACGCTGCTCGCCACCCAGTTCACCGTGCTCGCCGCGCTCGGCCTCGTCGCCAACAACTACTTCTCCTTCTACAGCAGCTGGGACGACCTGCTCGGCACCGGCGGTGACAACGGCCCGGTGGTGATCCACAACAAGGCGGACGCCTCCGGCCGCCTGCTCGTGGAGACGATCGGCCACGCCTCCGTCCAGGGCGGCGGCGCGATGGGCCGCGAGCCCGCCAAGTCCGGCGAGATCCGCAAGGTCCGGATCGACGGCAAGCTCACCCGGCTGTCCACGGAGGGCTACGTCTACCTGCCGCCGCAGTACTTCCAGCCCGAGTACGCGCAGCGCCAGTTCCCGGCCGTGATCGTCAGCACCGGTTTCCCCGGGCAGGCCGAGAACCTGATCACTCGGTTCAACTACCCGGGCGCGGCGCTCAAGCTGCTCCAGGAGGGGAAGATGCAGCCGACCGTCATGGTCCTCATGCGTCCCTCGCCCGCCCTCCCGCAGGACACCGAGTGCGAGGACATCCCCGGTGGCGCGCAGTCCGACACGTACTTCACCAAGGACGTCCCCTCGGCGATCCAGGCGAGCTTCCGGGTCTCCGCCGACCCGCAGGCGTGGGCCTTCATGGGCAACTCCACCGGCGGCTACTGCGCGGTCAAGCTCGCCATGCGCCACCCGGAGGTCTTCCCGACCGCCGTCTCCCTCTCCGGCTACTACCGTGCCGCCGAGGACCCGACCACCGGCGACCTCTTCGGCGGCAGCCGGCAGCGCCGGGACGAGGCCGACCTGATGTGGAGGCTCAAGAACCTGCCGCAGCCCAAGGCGGCCGTTCTGCTGGCGGGCACGAAGCAGGGTGACGGCGACTACAAGCACGACACCGAGGCGTTCATCGACGCGGTGCAGAGCCCCGGCCCGATGAAGGTCTCGTACAGCATGCTGGAGACCGGCGGCCACAACTTCGAGACGTGGAGCAAGCTGCTGCCGTCCTCGCTGGAGTGGCTGTCCGAGCACCTCAAGGTCCCGAACCAGCCGAATCAGCCGGCCCCCGCAGCCTGAAGCCGGCCTTCGTAGGCTGACAGCCGGTTCCCGCAGCCGGATGGTCCCCGTGGTCCGACTCGCTGCAGCCGGCCGGTTCCCGCAGCCCGACGGTCGCCGGCCTCGCGGACCGGCCGGCCTCAGGCCACCCGCTCCAGCGTCCCCGTGTGGAGCTCGCCGACCCGGCCGCCCTCGCCCTCGAAGGTCCAGAACGCGCGCACCGTCAGCCGGACCAGGTCCATCACGTGGCTGACGGTGATGCCGCTCTGCTCCGTCCAGCTGACGAAGTACACCTCGGGCGCGACCTCGGCGACGTGGAGCGCCACGTCCTCCCACTGGCCCGCCGACTCGCCGAGGCCCTCCCAGCGCAGCCGCTTGCCGTCGGCCGAGTAGGCGTTGCGGAAGGCCGCGCCGTTGTCGGCCCGGAAGAGGTAGGTGCGGCCGGCGAAGGCGGGCAGGGGCGCGGTCATGGTGCGGCGGTTCCTCGTCTCTGCGGGAGGGGGCGCGGTGCTCTTGTGCACGACGGTGGATGTCGGACCTCCAATTTATCCGATCGGGCGAGCTCGCACGCCACTGCCAGTGAAGACGCACCCCCGTCACCGTCACCACGCAGGGCCCGCCAGGGCACCGCCCACCATCGGGTGACACCGACACCGACACCGGCACCGCGACGGTCGGCGGCGCCCGGCTGCTCGGCGGGCGCGACCGCCTCGAACCCGCCGGGGCGCCGGACGCCGGGGTCCGGATCGGCGCCCGGCCCGCCCGATCATCGACGGCCCGCCGGGACACCGGCCAACTGATCCACTGCGCACCGTAGTTGATCGACACGACTGTGAGCTGCGCGACAACCGGCCGAGACGAGTTGTCCGTTCACGGACCGACTGCCTAGCCTGCAACGGCGTCCGCCCTCGCGGACCCCGCCGCCGGGACGCCGAGTCCCGTCCACCCGACGGCGGGCAACCGAGCACCACAGCGGACGGGAGCGGGGGAACCAAGGTCAGCGCCACGACCCGGCACGCCCTCGCGCGTGCCGGCCGCGGCTTGGGGTGAAGCCGTTCCCACCGGCGGCCGGGCGACCTCTCAGTCCGAACCCGACAGCTCACCTCGCAGGCGTCGCAGAGGACACCCCATGCACAAGCCTGCCCGGCGCCCCGCGCCCCGCCACGCCCGCCCGTCCCACCGCGGCCGCACCGCCGCCCTCGCCGCCACCGGCGCGCTCGCCATCACCGGCGCCGGCCTGTTCGGCCTCCAGTCCGCGCCCGGCGCCCAGGCCGCCACCGGTCCGACCGTCACCCAGGACCGGCTCGCCCCGGCCACGATGGTCGCCGGCCGGGCCGCCACCGCGACCCTCACCGTCCACTCCTCGTCCTGCTTCACCGCCAAGACCGTCGGTGTCGGCGTGCGCGACGCGGCCGGCAACAACCTCGACTTCCCCGGCAACGCCAGCAATGTGCCGATCTGCCCGTGGAGCTACACCTTCACCAGTGGCGCGCGCGCCCTGCCGGCCGGCACCTACACCCAGTTCGGGTTCTGGCAGGACTTCGGCGGCGCCTGGCACAACCTGCCGTCGCAGCAGCTCGTCGTCTCCAGCACCCCAGCCCCGACCACCACCCCGTCGGCCACCCCGTCGGCCACGCCCACCCCCACCCCCACGCCCACCCAGGCACCCACCCAGACGCCCACCCAGACCCCGAGCGCCACCGCCACCCCGAGTACCCCGGCGCCGTCCTCCCCGATCGCCGGCAAGTCGCTGACCTGGTCCGACGAGTTCAACGGCCCGATCAACTGGGGCCAGCGCTGGGTCGGCGACAAGAGCACCGCGTACAAGTACGGCAACCACAACCCGGACGACAACAAGCTCGACTGGCTGGACCCGAACAACGTCAGCGTGGCCAACGGCGTCGCCACCTTCACCGCCACCCCCGGCAGCAACACGCTGGAGAACGGCAAGCAGTCCTGGAACACCGGCTTCCTCACCACCGAGGGCTCCAGCGAGGGCTTCCAGGTCAAGACCGGCGACTACGCCGAGACCCGGGTCAAGCTGCCGGCCGGCTCCGGCGCCTGGCCGGCCCTGTGGACCTGGAAGAACGGCAACGGGGAGGTCGACTCCTTCGAGTACCACCCCGACAACCCGAACCTCCTGGAGCTGACCAACCACGTCAACCCGGGCAACTTCGACTACTACACCAACGCGAGCGCCGTCGCGAAGGACCAGTGGGTGACCATCGGCACGTACTACGGCGCCACCTCGGTGGACTGGTACGTCAACGGCGTGAAGGTGTTCTCGGACGGCAAGGGCGTCGGCGCGAACTTCTCGGCGTACCTGATCCTCAACCTGTCGGTGTGCGCGGGGCAGTACCACCCCGCGCCGCAGGGGACCGCCCCGATCACCTTCGCCGCCGACTACGTCCGCGTGTACCGGTAGCCGTCACCGGCCGTAGCGGACCTCAACCGGCAGCCGTCTCGACGACCCTGATGTCGAACGGCTGCCGGTTGTTGCGCGGGTGCCGGTCGTCCGGGCTGATCACCGTGACCTTCCCGCCGGTCAGCAGGCCCGTATGCGCCATGGGGGAGATCCGCACCGTGACGAGCGCGGTCGCGCTGCGTCCCTCGGGCAGGCCGGGGCCGAAGGTGCAGCGCACCTCGCGGCCCAGGAACGCCTCGCAGTTCTCGGGGAAGTACGGGCCCACGGCCGTCACCTCCTCCGGCAGGGTGACGATCACGGTGAAGGGCGAGGCGGTGGTGTCCGGGCCGAGGTTGGCGACGAAGGCGTGCACGGTCGTGGTGCCGCCGGGCGGCGCGGGGCTGGGGTCGAGCCGGACGACCTCCAGGTCGGAGTCGGACAGCGCCGCGGCCCGGCTCTCCGGCGCGAGCTGCACTGCCGGACGGGGGTCGGGCCGCTGCCCGGCCCACGACGGGACGGCGGTCAGCGTCGCCACCGCACAGCCTGCCGCCACGGCCACCGTCAGCCACGTCCCGCTCCGTGTCGCGTTCCCCGTCCTGCCGCGAAGCCTCTTGCGCCTGCGCTCCATCGCCGTTCACCATGCCCTCGTGCTCCGGCCGCCTGCGCTGTCGCGGGCCGCGTCCGCACCAGGGTGGCCGAGCGGCGGGCGGCCGTCGCCGCGCCCCGCCCTCCGTCCGCTCGAACGGAGGAACGCGTGCGCAGGAAGTCGACCAGTCCGACTTCCTGCGCATGACACCTCAACTGACCACCCATCAGGGTGCGAGGACCTGCCCGAGCCGGGCCGCGATCTTGTGCATCACCGGGACGAGCGAGGCCGCGCCGTCCTGCTGCTCCAGCGCCCGGATGCGGGCCTCGGGGCCGGAGACCGACAGCGCCGTCGGCGTCGGCGCGCCCGGGACGGCGAGCGCGATGCAGCGCACCCCGATCTCCTGCTCCTGGTCGTCGACGACGTACCCGCGCTCGCGCGCCTCGGCGAGCTGGTGCAGCAGCTCCTGCGGGTCGGTGACGGTGTACTCGGTGTGCGCGGGCAGCGTGTTGGGGCCGAGTATGGCGCGCGCCTCCTCCTCGGGGAGCTGGGCGAGCAGCGCCTTGCCGACGCCGGTGCAGTGCGGCTGCACCCGCCGGCCGACCTCGGTGAACATCCGCATCGAGCGGCGCGACTGCACCTGCCCGACGTAGACCACTTCGCCGCCCTCCAGGACCGCGAGGTTCGCGGTCTCGCCGGTGGCCTCCATCAGCTCGGCCAGGTAGGGGCGGGCCCAGCTGCCGAGCAGGCGCCCGGCGGTCTCGCCGAGCCGGATCAGCCGGGGGCCGAGGGTGTAGCGGCGGGCGGTGTCCTGGCGGACGTAACCCTGTTGCACGAGGGTACGTACCAGGCGGTGGATGGTCGGCATCGGCAGGCCGGAGGTGGTGGAGAGCTCGCTGAGCGTCGCCACGCCGCCGGAGTCGGCCAGCGCCTCCAGGAGCTGGAAGGCGCGTTCGACGGACTGCACGCCGCTGCTCGCGCGGTCGGCGCCCGTCGTCGATGCTGTGTCGGGGGTCGCAACCACCGGCGTTCCCTTCGCTGTCGGGGAGGAGTAGAGTCCCGGCGATCACATCAACAAACCGTTGAAATTCTGTATCGCGGAAACTAGTCTCCACCTTACAGAATCGAATGCGCCGACAGGTGGGTTCGGATCAAGGAAGTTCCCCAAAGGAAGCTCCCACCGGAGCTCCCTTCGCCAGGCTCAACCGTCTTAGGAGTGTCCTGCTCATGGCCACAGATCAGGGACCCGGCGTCTCCCCCGCCGCTCCGGTCGTCACTGTCGCCGGTCCGCGCGTCCACCGGGCGGAGGAGGTGCTCACTCCGGAGGCGGTCGCCTTCGTCGTCGGCCTCCACCGCGCGTTCGAGGGCCGCCGGCAGGAACTCCTCGCCCGGCGGAAGACCCGGCGCGCCGAGATCGCGCAGGCGGGCACGCTCGACTTCCTCCCGGAGACCGCCGACGTCCGCGCCGGCGACTGGAAGGTCGCCGAGGCGCCGCGCGCCCTCCAGGACCGCCGCGTCGAGATCACCGGCCCCACGGACCGGAAGATGGTCATCAACGCCCTCAACTCCGGCGCGCGGATCTGGCTCGCCGACTTCGAGGACGCGACCTCCCCGACCTGGGAGAACGTCGTCAGCGGCCAGGTCAACCTGATCGACGCCTACGAGGGCCGGATCGACTTCACCAGCGACGCCGGCAAGGCCTACACCCTCAAGCCCGCCGCCGAACTCGCCACCGTCGTGGTCCGCCCGCGCGGCTGGCACCTCGACGAGAACCACCTGCTCGTCGACGGCGTCCCGGTGGCCGGCGCGTTCTTCGACTTCGGCCTGTACTTCTTCCACAACGCGGCCCGGCTGCTCGCCAAGGGTCCGGAGGACCCCAACTCCGGCCCGTACTTCTACCTCCCGAAGACCGAGAGCCACCTCGAAGCCCGGCTCTGGAACGACGTGTTCACGCACGCCCAGGCGCAGCTCGGCATCCCGCACGGCACCGTCCGCGCCACCGTCCTGATCGAGACCATCACCGCCGCGTTCGAGATGGACGAGATCCTCTACGAGCTGCGCGACCACGCCGCCGGACTCAACGCCGGCCGCTGGGACTACCTGTTCTCGATCGTCAAGAACTTCCGCGACGCCGGCGAGCACTACATCCTGCCGGACCGCAACAGCGTCACCATGGCCTCGCCGTTCATGGCCGCCTACACCCGCCTGCTGGTGCAGACCTGCCACAAGCGCGGCGCCCACGCGATCGGCGGCATGGCCGCGTTCATCCCCAGCCGCAAGGACCCCGAGGTCAACGCGGCCGCCCTGGAGAAGGTCAGGGCCGACAAGGACCGCGAGGCCGGCAACGGCTTCGACGGCTCCTGGGTCGCCCACCCGGACCTCGTCCCGGTCGCCCGCGCCTCCTTCGACGCCGTGCTCGGCGAGCGGCCCAACCAGAAGGACAACCCCGGGCCGTCCGAGCCGGTCACCGCCGCCCAGCTGCTCGACATCGCCGGCGCCGGCGGCACCTGCACCCACGCGGGGCTGCACAACGCCGTCCAGGTCGGCGTCCGCTACATCGAGGCGTGGCTGCGGGGCCTCGGCGCCGTCGGCATCTTCAACATGATGGAGGACGCCGCCACCGCCGAGATCTCCCGCTCGCAGATCTGGCAGTGGATCCACAACGGCGTCGTGCTCTCCGACACCGGCGAGAAGGCCACCGCCGAGCTGGTGCGCGGCCTGGTCGCCACCGAGCTGGCCGAGCTCCGCGCCGAGCTGGGCGAGGCCGGGTACGCCGGCGGGCGCTGGCGCGAGGCCGCCCAGCTCTTCGAACAGGTCGCCCTGGCCGAGGAGTTCGCGGACTTCCTGACCCTGCCCGCGCTGCCCCTGCTGGGCTGATCCCAAGCTATCCGCCGGTGCCACCGCCGCACGCCTGCCGCGGTGGCGCATGCCGGCGGGCCACTACTCCGTTCCGTACGGCGACGAATCCACCTGTCCTCTCGTCGCCGTGCGGAACGGCCTTTTTTGCCACGGCCCCTTTGCCGTGGTCCTTGTTCTCGTGAGGAGTTCACCCATGGCACGCATTTTCTTCAACGGCCAGGCGATGGCCGGCGGACCGTTCCACGCCAAGGTCGCCGACGCGCTGATCGGGCCGGCCCGGACCGCCCCCGGCTACCGCTTCTTTTCCATCGACCACAGCGGCGGGACGGACGTCTGCCCGGGGCTGCTGGCGGACCCGGACGTGGACAGCGCGATCGATGGCGAGCTGTACGACATCAGCCTGGAGCGCCTGCGGGACGTCATCCTGCCCGGGGAGCCGCGTGAACTGGAGCTCGGCGTGATCGAGCTGGAGGACGGCTCCGCGTGCCTGTCGATGCTGCTCGCCCGCGGGGAGCTGGAGCGCGGCGTCCACCGCGAGATCACCCACCACGGCGGGTGGCGCGCCTACCTGGCGACGCTGGGGCGCACGGCCTGACCAAGCCTGACCAAACCTGACCGGCCTGACGGCCTGACCAGCCTGACGGCTGCGGGGGCTGTTCTAGGGGCCGACAGCAGACGGACAACCAAAGACGGATAACAGCGAACAGATAACAGATGACAACTTTCGTCATCTGTTATCTGTTCGCTGTTATA